>JBEVEQ010000222.1:0-12746 GCA_040512715.1 Paenisporosarcina sp.
TATCTATTTGCTTACCAACATGAAAACAGGTGGAAAGAAAAAATTTGAAACACCTGCTTTGAGCAATTATTCTCAATGGTTTATTCCTGAAATTATTTGGACCAATAAAGAATCATTCATAACCTTTACTTCACCAGTACCCGGACTTTTAGATGCTAATCAACCCAATTTGGTATTGGAAGAGTTTAATATTAAGACGAAACATCAATTAGAGGTTGAAGATGGGTATGGACAATTGGTGTGCTCTCCGAGCGGAGAGGAATGTTTAATAGGAGATGGTTTAAGTACGTTGATCAACTTGAGTAGCGGTGAAAAAATGAAATGGATAGAATATAAAAGTGAATGAAAAAAGCTGACGATTAAATTCGTCAGCTTTTTCGTATTGATTAATGTAGTGATGGTGGATAACCTTGATCCCAGATTGTCATGACAGTGAACCAAGCAAAAATAGCAAAAGTTGCTACATTAAAGACTATACCTAGAAGGTTTTTTTCTTTAATAGCTTGTACAGTTCCTACTGCACCGAAAATTGCCACAAGGCCAAAAATAACCATTAATAAGTTCATTAAGGACACTCCTTTTGACATTAGAAAATGAATGTCGAATACACGTTTCATGTACCATTATATGTTCTATTCGATCATTTGTCGAGGATAAAAAGTGAACGTTCTTTGAACGTGTATGTTTTCTCATGCTCTATCTGATACAATACACGAGAGGTGATTGGGATGTTAAATATACGAACATATCCACTTGGACCATTACAAACAAATTGTTATGTCGTTTCAAATAAGAATAGAGAATGTTTGATATTTGATCCAGGTGAAGAAGGATTAAAATTGATAAAGGAAATAAAGAAATTACAGTTAAAACCGTTAGCGATTGTTTTAACACATGCTCATTTTGACCACATCGGTGCAGTCGATATCGTTAGAGATGAATTTAACCTTCCTGTATTTATCCATCGTGCAGAAAAAGATTGGCTAACGAACCCGATTAAAAAT
Organism: Paenisporosarcina sp.; assembly: GCA_040512715.1. Lineage (GTDB taxonomy): Bacteria > Bacillota > Bacilli > Bacillales_A > Planococcaceae > Paenisporosarcina. The sequence goes on from JBEVEQ010000222.1 coordinate 1,005, forward strand.
GGCTCATCTAGATTTAATGATCTACCTAATATAGTAGGAAGACCCGCAGATATCTTACTTGATGAAGAGTCGATGCTTGAAATCGGATCTTTTTCTTTTCAAGTTATCCATACACCTGGTCATTCTCCAGGTAGCTTAACTTTTTGGTTTAGTCATGAGGAATTTGCAATCGTTGGTGATACTTTATTCCAAGGGAGTATCGGTCGTACGGATTTACCTAATGGGAATGTAACAGAATTAATGAAATCGATCCATCAAAAACTTTTGACGCTTCCAGAGCAAACTATTTGTTATCCTGGTCACGGTCAACCAACGACACCTGTAGAAGAAATGAATAATAATCCATTTCTAAATGGATTCTAAGAAAAAGACAAAAATAAAACAGCTCGCATCATAAAGGATGCAAGCTGTTTTTTCTTTGATTTTGATTAATGTCCTGCTCCTGGCACATGAATAAACGTTGTATAGTAAGTGAAGCCTGCGAAGAAAATTGTTAAATAAGCTCCAAAAATGTAGATATACATACGTTCTGATAGGTTCAAGAACCCTAGAAGAAGGAATAAACCTGTGTTCGCTAACATTAATAAAGAAGCTTCTGGCATATCACCTAAATAAAACATAACTGCAAAAATACCTGTCCAGAAACCCATAACTTTATACATATTGTTCATGAGTAGTCCCTCCTTTAAAAAACCATACAATAATCTCTTACTTATTATAAATGATTCCAATTCAAAATGTAAACTCTAGATTACCCATAGAATGTGACAAACAGGTGTAGACTGAAGATTTCCACTTACTAAAGCATAAATGTTTATGAATAAAAGCACAAAACAAAATTGACTATTTTTATGGTAATAATAATACTTACCATCTCGTACATCGTGCCGTAAAAAAATGGGTGATATCAAATAATGTGGAAAACAAGGAAAGACATTTATTTCCTCAGAAACCAAGCATTCTATATTATCATTAACTAATGAAGGGAAATATGAAAAATTAGCTACTAGAAATCAATCATTAAAGGATTTAAATATTGAAATGAAGATCTTCCGCTTTCACTGGTAGTAGAATGAATGAATTATTCATGACCAAAAATTGTTAACACAACCTATTATTTTGAACGGAATCCGCTTAGTAGTAGATATAAACCAGAGCAATTAACAAAATTTAATAGCAAAATTTAATTTTCCGAAGCTGTTTAATACCTAAAATCAAAATTTCCTGCAGATAAATGTAGGAAATTTTTATTTTAAGGAAAAAGCTTCCATTTAAGAAGGAGAGACAGTATAATTCTCACAACAGGCGAAGAGCGGTCATCGACTGTTTTGGATGATAGGTAAGAATATGGTGATTGAGTTAAATATTATCGAACAAAAATGTCTTAAGTTATTAAACAGAGGTCTTATGGCTAATGCCTCTGATATACATCTTGTACCTAATTCAGATATGTATACCGTCTTTTTTAGACTTCATTCTGATTTGATTCCTGCAGGAAAGCTTCACCTGGATATAGGAGATCGAATCATATCATACTTCAAATTTTTATCCTCTCTCGATATTAGTGAAAAACGTAAACCTCAAAGTGGTTCATTTGAACAAATCATCACATTAAAAAAATGTTCCTTTCGCGTTTCTACTCTCCCAACCATTCAAAACAAGGAAAGTCTGGTCATACGTATTCAATTACACGATGATACGAGACCATTGCACGAATTGATGTTGCAACCAACAAATGCAACTGTTTTTCAACAACTCATGAAGGAAAAACAGGGTTTAATTTGTTTGACTGGTCCAACTGGTTGTGGAAAAACCACTACCATGTATTCACTCACTAGCTTTAGTTCACACCAATTAAACCGACATATTATTTCACTTGAAGATCCTGTTGAAAATAATCAGTCTCATTTGTTACAAATACAAGTAAATGAACGTTCTGGTGTTACCTATTCTTCAGGGTTAAAAGCTATTTTAAGACACTCACCAGATGTCATCATGATTGGTGAAATTCGCGATATTGAAACCGCCAGAGCAGCTATTCAAGCAGCTTTAACAGGTCACCTAGTATTAACAACTGTTCATTCCAAAAATCCAGTCGGATGTTTATTCCGTTTAATGGATTTAGGTGTAAGTATTGAGGAGTTGCAACAAGCACTGGTTTGCGTATCATCCCAACAATTAGTAACTAGCTCATGGATTGAGCAAGATGGTTCGAAGGTATCAAAACGATCTTCAATTTATGAAATACTATATGGAGAAATGCTACAGTTAGCGATGGAAAAGATCAAGTCGGGAGATCATTTTATAATGCCGTTCCATTTAACTCTGCAAGCCCAACTTGCGAAAGCAATTGAATTGGGTCAAATTCAATTGGGTGGATTTGAGTATGGCTAAGAGGAAAATAGGAATACCTAAGAGACTTCAAAGTCAGTTTTTGTTTAGATTGTGTAATTTATTAGAAGAGGGATACAACTTTCATACGGCCATTTTAATGTTATTACCACATCATGTTATATCTGTTCCTGAGGTATCTAATCAAATAGATAGGACATTAAGAAATGGAAATGGTGTTGCAGAGGTTTTCTTAGTATTAGGCATCCCAAAGGAATATCTTCTGCCTATAGATATGGCTGAATCTCATGGTCGAATAAATGTTGCAATATTAACACTTCAAAAACATATGTCGATGAAAGAACGTGCCGAGGCAAGTTTAAGAAAATTAATGATGTATCCGTTATTTTTGTTTATCATTCTCGCATGTTTATTTATTGCATTTAGAACCTATTTTCTACCTAATATGAAAACATTGGTGGCATCTAGACATTCAGCTAACCACGATGAAATGTTGAATTGGACAAATGGTTTGCAACATCTACCTGATATGTTAATTAGTTTAACTGCAGGATGCATTTGTATGATTGTCATTTTCAATAAATGGTTAAAAAGAAAACCTTTAGACATTCAGATTAAAACTTTAATAAAAATACCTTTATTATCACAATGGTTGAAATTAACGTGGACGAGGTCATTTGCACAAGAACTAGGAACATTATTAGCCAGTGGTCTATCTTTGTTAATAGCCTTAGACCGTTTAATGTCTCAAACTACACAGCCATTCATCCAATTGATGAGCAGTCAGATATATGACTCAATAATACTAGGTGAAAGTATTGAAAAAGCAGTCACTATAACCGATTGTTTTTTAAAAGAATTCCCTATTTTTATTTCTCATGGCGAAGCAAGTGGTCATTTAGCAAAGGAATTATTAATATACAGCGAATTGCTAACAGATCGAATTGAAACCGATGTGACAAAAAAATTATCATTAATACAGCCGATATTATTTGGAATTCTTGCGATTTGTATATTAGGAGCGTACTTATCAATTTTATTGCCTGTTTATGGCATGATCGATTTTATTTAGGAGGAATTTATGAGACAACTTAAAAATCAATTAGGCTTCACTTTAATAGAAATGATGGTGGTATTATTAATTATTTCTGTGTTAATTTTAATTGCTATTCCAAATGTAACAAAACATTCTGCGACCATTGATGAGAAGGGATGCCAAGCTTACGTGAAAATGGTTCAAGGGCAAGTAGAAGCTTACCGTATGGAACTGAAGAATATACCAACGGTTCAGGATTTGGTGGATTCGCAATATTTAAATGCAGAACAAATAACATGTCCTGATGGAAGTACGCTATCAATTGATGCCTCTGGAATTGTAAGCTCCTTAGCTGTTGTTGAATAATAATCGAGGATACACACTTCTAGAAGTTTTACTAGTTCTTAGCATGGTAGCCATCATGACGATGTGTGTGATATTCATCAGTAATTCGTATCTCGAAAAGAAAGCTTTTCTTTTGTTTATGAATCAATTCAAGTTGGATGTTTACCATATGCAGAATTATTCAATTGAAAAAAATACGCAAACAGAACTTGTTTTTGGAAATAAAGGAACGACTTATACAACTAGAAAGTCATTTTTTGAGCCGATTATTCAACGTAGCCTACCAAAGGGAATCAAACTATCTACAAAAAGTACGCTAACAAGTATTGCATTCAATCCTAATGGATCAATCGTGAATTTTGGTACGTTAACTTTCGAGACGCCAGATGATGTGAAAATGGTACGAATTTATATAGGAAAAGGAAAGATGACAGTTGAAGAGTGAAAGAGGGTATTCATTTGCCGAAACCATGTTGACTTTGACTGTTGTGATGGTGATATTTGGTGTGTTGCTTCCACTTAGTTATCACATGATTGCTAAGTTAAACGAACAAAAGGTAGAAGTTCATCTAGCATATACTTCACATCAAGCTGCGATTGAGAGAGGAAAGGGAATTTTTATTGGCAATCGAATTGTTGAGGAAGTCAATTATTCATGGAAATGGGAAGGAAAAGTTCTTTGCATTGATTACACCCGTGAAAAGTATACCTATCAGTCATGCGAAAATTATTAACTAACAAAGGATATACGTTAATAGATGCTTTGGCTCAATTAATGATATTATTACTTTTTTCAAACATACTCTTTTTTTATTCTGTATGGTTAAAAGATTCAGAAAGACATTTGACTCAAACCGAAACAATTGAGTGGGAATTATTTTCTTTAGAGATAATTCCTTATTTGATTGATCTACAAGATGTTGAGGAGCATTCAAATGGAAGTGGAATTAGAATTCTACGAAACGGAGAAGAATATGATATTGAATTTACAGGAGCAATAATCCGAAAGCAAAAAAATAGACTAGGCAATGAACCGATGCTTTTACATATTACGAATAGTCATTTCCAATTGAATGGCACAAAGTTAAAGGTAGCTATAGTATTTGATAGTGGTCTTAAGAAGGAACGTGTTTATGAACTTACATTTGCTCAAGAATGAAAAGGGTATTCTTTTACCAGCAGCTATCATTTTACTGTTTGTGATCAGTGGATTACTAATCGTATTTGTTGGGGCTTATGTTTCCCAAATGAAAATTTATGAAATGTTGGAAAGTCGCTATATATCTGCTACGATAATACAAATGGAAAATCAAGAGTAAAAGAAGATTCGATGATCCGTAATAAGTAGCGGGGTATAGGTATGAAAAAAATTTATTTGATTGGGTTCATGGGAAGTGGGAAGAGTGCTATAGGGAGAAGATTAAGCTTTTTACTAAAGATACCCTATTATGATATGGATCAAGAGATTGTAAAAAAAGTAGGTATGTCTATCCCTAACATATTCAGTGAATATGGAGAACCATTTTTTAGAGAGCAAGAGAGAAATTTTTTGCAAACATTTCGTAATGAATGGTGTATTATTTCAACCGGTGGTGGTGTTGCTGTTGATGCAGTAAATAGAAAATTAATGAGACAATCTGGTTTAGTGCTTTTTCTTGATGCAACTTACCCTGATATATGGAAACGAATTCATAAAGATGTAAACAGACCGATTGTTCAAGCTTCAACAAAAGAAGAATTAGAATCACTTTATTTGTATAGAAAGCGTTTCTATAAGTCTGCAGCTCATATTACGATTCGAACAGAGGGTCGTTCATTGAGACAAATAACTGAATATGCTGCATTTCAAGTAAATAGGCTTAAAAGCGAATGATTAAACGTAATTACTACTTAATGTTCGTAATTAGCGAATAACATAAAAAAGATTGCGCTTTCCTCGTGTTCAATGTTAGGATATAGACAAAGCGATGTTCGCTTTTTGTACATTGAATTCTTGATATTCCAAAACAGATGTTTTGGGGCGGATGAGTATACGGGGAGAGAACGCGAATAGCGTCGCCGAAGGAGCAAGTTAATTAACGAATCTCTCAGGCAAAAAAGACTCGTATAGGACGCATCTCTGGAGAATGCTATATCTATATAGCTACCAAAGAGGAAAGCCGATTTTAGGTAAACTTTCAGGTGCCAGGACAGAGAATCCCTTAATAAGGGGATTCTCTGTCTTTTTTTGTGTAGTTTTGAAAGCATCAATCAAAGTGTTGTTTGTTTTTTTGAATATCGTTTTAAAAAGGGAGGAATTAAGATGTCAGAGCAATTACAACGTACTCCATTGTTTGACGTATATGCATCATATGGTGGGAAAACAATTGATTTTGGTGGATGGGAATTACCGGTACAGTTTTCAAGCATAAAGCAAGAACATGAAGCAGTACGTACAAAAGCGGGATTATTCGATGTATCTCATATGGGCGAAATTATTGTAAAAGGGAAAGATAGCTTACCTTATTTACAACGCATGTTAACTAATGATTTGTCTAAGCTTCAAGATGGACAAGCGATGTATTCTGCCATGTGTTATGAAGATGGAGGTACCGTAGACGATCTATTGGTTTATAAAATTGCTCAGGATCATTACCTTTTAGTTGTTAATGCTTCTAATATTAATAAAGATTATGAATGGATGAAGCGTTTCTTATTCGGTGATCTCACTGTTGAGAATGTTTCAGATTCATATGGTCAAATAGCATTACAAGGGCCTCTTTCGGAAACTGTTTTGCAAAGATTAACGAAGGAAGATCTTTCGGAAATTAGTTTTTTTAAATTTAAAACCAAAGTGAAAATAGGAAAGAATGAATTTTTAGTTTCAAGAACCGGTTATACGGGTGAAGATGGATTTGAAATATATGGTGACCCTCAAGAAATTAAAGCCTTATGGCATGAAATTTTAGAAGAAGGTAAAGAAGAAGGCGTTTTACCTTGTGGCCTAGGTGCACGTGATACATTACGGTTCGAAGCTTGTTTAGCCTTATATGGTCAAGAACTTACAAAAGATATTTCTCCACTTGAAGCGGGTATAGGTTTTGCTGTTAAATTCAATAATGAAGATGAATTTATTGGACAGAAAGCGCTTGTTCAACAGAAAGAATCTGGCATCCCTCGGAAATTAGTTGGACTGGAAATGATCGATAAGGGTATTCCACGTACTGGGTATCCAGTATTTATCAATAATGAAAAAATAGGTGAGATTACAACTGGAACACAGTCACCGACATTGAAGAAAAATATTGGTCTAGGTTTAATTGATCGAAAATTCAGCGACCTCGGTACTGAAATTGAAGTTGAAATTCGCGGAAAGCGTTTAAAAGCGGTAACTGTTGCAACACCATTTTATAAACGACAAAAATAATTGTTGAAAAGAGGTTGTGCCCCAATGAAACATCGTTACTTACCAATGACTGAGCAAGATCAAAAAGAAATGTTGGATACGATTGGAGTATCTTCAATAGATGATTTGTTTTCAGATATCCCTGAAAAAGTAAGATTTAAAGGTCAATATAATATCAAACCAGCAAAATCTGAATCTTCTCTATTAAAAGAGCTATCTCAAATGGCTGCAAAAAATGCTGATAATAAAACATACGCATCATTTTTAGGTGCAGGTGTATATGACCACTATAAGCCAATTATTGTTGATCACGTCATTTCTCGTTCTGAATTTTATACAGCATATACTCCTTACCAACCAGAAATTTCACAAGGTGAACTTCAAGCTATTTTTGAGTTCCAAACTATGATTTGTGAATTGACGGGTATGGATTTAGCCAATTCATCCATGTATGACGGTGGTACAGCTCTAGCTGAAGCAGGAATGCTTGCTGCAGGTCACACGAAACGTAAAAAACTGTTGATTTCAGGTGCAGTAAATCCTGAGTCTCAAGATGTTGTTCGTATGTATGCATTAGGTCAATCTATCGAAGTTATCCAAATCCCAACTAAAAATGGAGTTACCGATTTAGATGAACTGTCGAATTTAATTGATGAAAACACTGCAGCAGTGCTGGTTCAATATCCCAATTTTTATGGTCAAATTGAAGATTTACGCAAAGTGGAAGCTATAACTCATGATGCTAAGGCATTAATGGTTGTATCATCTAATCCCCTTGCGCTTGGAATTTTAACTTCTCCAGGTAAATTAGGAGCAGACATTGTTGTTGGTGATGCTCAACCTTTTGGTATTTCTGAATCGTTTGGTGGCCCACATTGTGGTTATTTTGCAGTCACGACTAAATTAATGCGTAAAGTACCTGGCCGTTTAGTTGGGGAAACAACTGATGAAGTTGGCCGTCGAGGATTTGTTTTAACTTTGCAAGCTCGTGAACAACATATTCGTCGAGATAAAGCGACTTCAAATATTTGTTCTAATCAAGCACTTAATGCCTTAGCTGCTTCAGTAGCCATGACAGCACTTGGAAAAAAAGGTGTTCAAGAAATCGCGACACAAAATATTTTAAAAACCAACTATGCTAAAAAAGCTTTTGAAGCTCAAGGATTTGAAGTAGTTTATCAAGGTGCTCATTTTAATGAAATCGTTGTTAAAGCAGATTCAGATGTAGATGCATTAACAAAAGAACTTTTGAAAAAGGGTATTATTGGTGGATTTGACTTAGGTAAAGTTGATGATAAGTTAGCGGGACATGTTTTAATTGCTGTAACCGAACAACGCACTAAAGAAGAAATCGATGCGCTTGTGCAAGAAATGGGGTCTTTCCGTGCATAAAGATAATCAACCACTAATTTTTGAAATTACAAAAGAAGGACGGGTAGGTTATAGCTTACCTGAACTCGATATTCCAGAAGTAGACTTAGCTTCATTATTACCAGAGGGTTTATTACGTGAAGAACCAGCTGAACTTCCTGAAGTATCAGAATTAGATATCATGCGTCATTACACAGCTCTTTCAAAACGTAATCATGGGGTTGACTCAGGATTTTATCCTCTTGGCTCATGTACGATGAAATACAATCCGAAAATAAATGAATCTGTGGCTCGTTTCCCTGGGTTCGCTAATATTCACCCACTTCAAGATGAAGAAACAGTTCAAGGTGCTATGGAATTAATGTATGACCTTCAAGAACATTTGATTGAAATTACAGGGATGGATGATCTTACACTACAACCAGCTGCTGGGGCTCATGGAGAATGGACAGCATTAATGATGATACGTGCTTTCCATGAAGCAAATGGAGATACACATCGTACGAAAGTAATCGTACCAGACTCGGCTCATGGCACGAATCCCGCTTCAGCAACTGTTGCAGGTTTCGATACGATTACAGTTAAATCGGATGAAAATGGACTTGTGGATTTAGAAGATTTAAAACGTGTAGTTGGTGAAGACACAGCTGCACTTATGTTAACAAATCCAAATACACTTGGACTATTTGAAGAAAATATTTTAGAAATGGCTTCGATAATTCATGGTGTAGGCGGTAAATTGTACTATGATGGAGCTAATTTAAATGCGGTTATGTCTAAAGCTCGTCCAGGAGACATGGGCTTTGATTGTGTCCATTTAAACCTTCATAAAACTTTTACTGGTCCCCATGGTGGTGGAGGTCCCGGTTCAGGTCCTGTTGGCGTGAAAAAAGATCTGATTCCTTTCTTGCCTAAACCAGTTTTAGTCAAAACTGAAGATGGTTATCACTTCGACAGCAACCGTCCTCAGTCAATTGGTCGAGTTAAGCCGTTCTATGGTAACTTTGGGATCAATGTACGTGCATATACGTATATCCGATCTATGGGTCCAGATGGTTTGAAAGCTGTTACTGAATACGCGGTGTTGAATGCTAACTACATGATGCGTCGTTTGCAACCGCATTTTGATTTACCATATGATCGTCATTGTAAGCATGAATTTGTGTTAAGTGGTCGACGTCAAAAGAAACTTGGAGTTCGTACACTTGATATGGCGAAAAGGTTGCTCGATTTCGGTTATCATCCGCCAACCATTTACTTCCCATTAAATGTGGAAGAGGCAATGATGATTGAACCGACTGAAACAGAATCAAAAGAAACGCTCGATGCATTTATCGATGCGATGATTCAAATTGCTAAAGAAGTGGAAGAAACACCAGAGATTGTTCAGCATGCACCTCATACAACCGTTATTAAACGTTTAGATGAGACGAAAGCTGCTCGTACACCAGTGTTGCGTTATAAAAAAGACTAAACAAAAAGAGAGCTCAAATATGGAGCTCTCTTTTTGTTTTTTATTGTTGACTCTGGTAATTTTTACTGTCGATATTTAATAAATAGGCTGTGTCAAATGTTGCTGTTGATATTCCGTAAAACAGCCGCTCTTTCCGTGGGCGAGCTTCGATTCTCCTCAGGCCAACAGGATGTTGGTCATGAGGGCGTTGCGCTCGCGATGTGGCGTTCTTAGCCTTCCTTCCTTTGTTCTCATTGCGGGGTCTCGACTGTCTCGCTTTCCCACAAGAGTCTCCGCTGTTTTGCTCCATATCACTTTTAACAAGCAGGGTTATATATTACTGTACGTTTTGGCGATTGTAGGGAAAGACGGCGACTCCAGCGGGATTAGCGTGTCCATGTTAGACCCCACAGCGATCTTATTAGCCATCGAGGAGGCTAACGGACCGCCCGCGGAAAGCGTCCGTCTGTTTCTGTTTCTGTTTCTGCATCGCTACGCTAGCTTCGAAACATGAAAGAACGTTGCATCGCTACGCTAGCTTCAAAACATGAAAGTGCGTTGTAACGAAAATCAAAAGTATAGTTTAACGGAGCTAATAATAAAAATAGGAATCTGCGGAGATACCCAGAAAAGGACGGGTATCCTCTTCTTGATAGTAAGACTCTTTTAACTTGTACTATTGATTTTTTAACGATAAAAGAGGTAATGCTAATAAAGTAAGAAAAAAGTTCCTCCCAAAAAGGAGGAACTTTAAAATCTCTATTTTGACTTGATTTTACCAGTCCATTGGCGGAATCCGCCTTGTAATTGATAAATTTGTGTGTAACCTTTCTTCTTTAAGAACAAAGCAGTGCGCGCACTTCTTGCACTATTTTGGCAATATAAGTAGACTGGTTTGTCAGAGCGAATTTCTTTGTAACGTTGACGCATTTGTGATGAAGGGATGTTACGAGCTCCCAATATATGGCCACCGTCAAATTCTTTAGGTTCGCGAACATCAACCAATTGAGCCTTACGGTATCCTTCAATGAATTGTTCTTGAGTTAAACCAGAAACGGCTTTCTTTAAACGGAATGAAGAAACTAAAAAGTAAACAATCAAACCGAATAAACCGGCCGCTATTATATATAAGTAATCCACTAGATTTTCCCCTCTCTCTCTATTTATATTATAAAAGAAAGTATAGCCACAATTCAATGTGTTTGTTAATATGTATTTCATTGTAAGGAGGAATAGTTATGTCAAAACCTACTTGGTATTTTATAAATTCTGGGGCATGTACCCCTTCATTTAATATGGCACTTGATGAAGCATTGTTAGATTGGCACAGTGCTGGAGAGATTCCACCTGTAGTTCGATTTTATGAATGGAATCCCGCTACATTATCAATTGGATATTTTCAAAACGTAGAAAAAGAAATAGATTTAGAGCAAGTTGCTGCTCATAATTTAGGTTTTGTTAGACGACCTACAGGTGGTCGTGGAGTGCTTCATGAGCATGAGTTAACTTATAGTATTATTGTCAGTGAAGAATATCCAGACATGCCAGTGACAGTCACTGAGGCTTATCGAGTATTAAGTGAAGGTCTATTGATAGGTTTTCAAAAGCTTGGTTTAAATGCTTATTTTTCAGTACCTGATACGGAAGATAAGAAAAATGCATTAAAGAACCCTAAAAGTGCTGTATGTTTTGATGCACCTTCATGGTATGAACTCGTCGTAGAAGGTAAAAAGGTGGCAGGCAGTGCTCAAACTAGACAAAAGGGAGTTATTTTACAACATGGTGCGATTTTACTTGATT
>JBEVEQ010000026.1:0-4509 GCA_040512715.1 Paenisporosarcina sp.
AAAAGAAAAATTAAATGTAATAAACTCTATCTGCTAATTGTAAATAGCTGATAGAGTTTTTTTATGAATCAATTGTACTCATATTACCAGTCCAATCTGAAGGAGTATCGTAAATGGTGTAGAGAAACAATGCTTTCATTTGGATATAAAATAACAGATGATTCTTTTGTTTTCACCTCGCACCAAACTGGAATGCCTTCTACTGATAACAGCATATTGTATGCCTTCAGACGATTATTGAAGGCAACCAGCCTTCCTCCAGTGACAATACATGGTCTTAGGCACACACACTGTACCATATTATTAAATCGCAATTCTAATGTGAAAGTGATCGCTGAACGATTAGGGAATACTCCACAAATGATTTATGAGATATATGGCCATGTTTTAAAGGAACTTGAGACAGAATCGGTTGCATTGTTTAGTCAAAGTTTAGAATCCAGTGGGGCTAAAATTGGGGCTAATTAATTATAACAGCTCACAAAACGTTGATATGAAAAGGGTTTTTAATACTATTGAGTACTACTCACGTTAAGCTAGTTATTCTGCAAATAGTAATATTTAAAGCCTTCGAAACCTTGATAACACAGGGTTTTGGGGCTTTTTCTTATTGTCCCCACTTTGCAAGATAAAGCATGTAAAAGCATGTTATTGGGGCTAATTTGTGGCTACATTGGGGCTAGCAATATAAATTAATGGCGGCATATGTACAGTAATAGGTAAGATAATTTGAATAAAAAACCAGCAGTCCTTAAAAAAAATTATTAATAACCATTTAAAAAGCACTTATTTTTTTGCTACAACTACTCAACATGGTGCCTCCAGTTTGGATCTTTCCTTTTATATTCCTGGAATGATTCATTGGATAGAGCATTATGGCACTTATCTTCTGTTGTAATTTCCTGTTTTTTACTTATTTCTCGATTAAAACTTGCATTTAATTTAGGATCCGCCATTCGGGGTGAAATTCGTTCTGATAAACTTAACATAAGTACTCCCCCCGTTCCTTTTGCAACTCACTTCAATGTACAATACAATTTTTCATAAGTTACCGTTCCTAAATCCCCAAAACTGCCTTCTACTCTTGTAATCGTTTCATATGAGACTCAAGCTTTTGTGCCAGTTGTTTTTCACATACTGTTTTCACTAATTAACCATCAAAATTGACTAGTCACTCAATTTCCTCATTATCTTCTGTTTTGTACCCCATCCATGTAGCATAAGACAGACGATACACCATAAAGAGTGAAATTACTGCTCATCTCGTTACAAAAGAAAACGTTAATATTTCAAAGGTTAAAGTAGTTTATTACATCATGCTGCCCATTCATTTTCTATTATCATAGAAAAAATAGGGTTTAAATAAGGCTTTAAATCGCATTTAGATAGAGTTTAGACATAATTGTTTTAAATATGAGATAAAACATTGGAGGACTACCAGGAGGACAAAATTCATCTCTGCAATAATGTATAAAGCTCTCTAATTAAAGCGAGATTTTTCCAACATCTCCCCGTAACTTGAAGTAAGAGGGTATATGCATTAGATTTATGTGATGAGTTTAAAACATTTGAAGAAATGTATTTTAGGACTCTGTTGACAAATCAGAGTTTGAGAAGGGACATTGACAGGTTCTCCTAGGCAAAGAGTACAAATCCTTTGTCCCCCTTCATTTTATATAATATCCAAAGGTATTTTTCTTGTTGGTTTTGGAAATACCTCGTCAAGTCTGTTCAGATCTTCTATGGTCAATTGAATAGTACCAGCTTGAGCATTGGCTAAAACATGTTCTTCCTTAACAGCTTTTGGGATAGCAATTACGTTGTTCGAACGAATGGTCCACGCAAGAGCAATTTGTAATGGCTGCACATTGAATTTTTCTGCAATCTCAATGATTGTTGGATCGCTTAGTAATTGTCTTCTTAAGCTCCCTCCCTGGGCCAAGGGACTATAGGCCATAATTGGCATGTTATGTTCATGATGCCATGGTAGGAGATCATAATCAATTCCTCTAGAACCTAAATGATATAACACTTGATTTGTCATACATTTTTTTCCGTTAGCGGTATCCCACAACTCTTTCATATCATCCGTATCAAAATTAGAAACTCCCCATCTTACAATTTTACCATCCTTGCGCAGTCTCTCCATTCCTTCAATCGTTTCTGCCAAAGGAACACGACCTCTCCAGTGTAAAAGATACAAATCAAGATGATCGGTTCCTAGTCGTTGTAGACTATTTTCACATGCGCTTTCAATCAAATCTAACCCGGAATGATGAGGATATACTTTCGATACTAAAAAAACTTTATCTCTACGCCCCTTGATTGCTTCACCAACTAAACGTTCGGAATCGCCATTTCCGTACATTTCAGCCGTATCGATTAGCTTCATACCTAGTTCTATTCCAAGTTGCAAAGCTTTGATTTCTTTGTTTTTCAATTGAGGATTTTCACCCATGTACCATGTTCCTTGACCAATGCTTGGAAGAATGGTTCCATCAGGTAAAGTTACTACACGTTTTTCAAGTGAATGCTTAATTCTCACTATTTTTTCATGGTCACTTAAACTCATTTTCATCATTCCTTTCATATCTCACCTAGTTTTTCTTGAACTGCAATTCTTTTAATCATTATCATTTATTGAAAAATTGGATTATTTTTTATAAATAAATGTGGCTATACAGTTATAGTATAGCCACAAAAATAACATTATAATGCTCAGTTACACCAAGTGAGACCCGCCATCAATAAGAAGAACAGTACCAGTTGTAAAACCATTTTTCACTAAGTAAACGTAGGCCTCAGCAATGTCTTCAGGCTGTGCCACGCGATTGACAGATAGCTGCTGTGCAATTTTGCTGTATAAATTTTGTCTTTCTCGTCAGGCATCCCTCCGTAAAGTGGGGTGTCTACGATACCAGGTGAAACAACATTTACCCGTATAGGGGCCAGGTCTACTGAAAGCCCCCTAACCAATCCATCGAGCGCTGAATTGATCGAAGCAAGTGTAGTTGCCCCCTGTGGTGGACGGATTCCATAAACACCAGAGGTCAATGTGATAGAACTGGTATCCTTTAAGTAAGGAATAGCAGCACGAACGGTTAAGTATTGCCCCCAAAACTTACTATCAAACGCTTCTCTAACATCCGCAACAGGTAAGTCAGGTACTTTGTTCGAAGACTAGAAAACTTGGGATACAAGTGGGGATACTTTTTTGTGCGGTTTTTGAATTGGGGATTCCAACCATTGAAAAAACTAGGGTTCTATATTTCTAGATGCTTACTCACGTTAATCATGAAAGAGTCCCTTTTGGGGCTCTTTTTTTGTTTGTGCTAAACTAATAAAAACATCTAAAGGAGTTTTATGATGAGATTCATTTCAATTTGTCCTAGTAACACGGAACTTCTGGCTTATTTAGGTTTAACTGACCAACTTGTTGGGTTGGATGACTTTTCGGATTGGCCAGCATCTGTTCAACATTTACCTAAACTAGGTCCTGACTTATCTATTCGTATGGATGAATTAGAAGCATTGAAACCAGATTTAGTTTTGGCATCACTTAGCGTACCGGGTATGGAGAAAAATGTGAATGAATTAATTGCTCGTGGAATCCCCCACATTGTCTTGAATCCTCAAAGTTTAGAAGATATTGCAGAAGATTTATTAACAGTTGGACATGCATGCAATCAAACTAAACGCGCTGAACAAGTTGTCTCTGAATACCGTGACTTCGTAAAGGAAATGAAAAATCGAGCTTCCTCAATCTCTTATTGGCCTGAACTATATTGGGAATGGTGGCCAAAACCGATTTTCACTCCTGGCCAAATTAATTGGTTAACAGAAGTGAGTGAAATCTCAGGTGGGCTTAACATTTTCCGAGATGTGGAACTGGCAAGTATACAAACGGATTGGGATGACGTCTTACGAAGAAACCCAGATTATATCTTTTTAGCGTGGGTCGGTGTAGCACAAGCAAAAGTGAATACAAAAGTTGTTGAGAAGCGACCAGGCTTCCATGGACTTAGCGATGACCAAAAGAAACAACTGTTTATTATGGAAGAAGAACTCTATTGTCGTCCCTCCCCTCGCTTACTTGAAGGTGCTTATAAACTAGCAAATATCCTACATCCAGAAACGTATGGGAATATGCTACTACCTAGTTGGATTAAAAATGTTTCTTTATAAAAAGCTTTGTTAAAATATACTGTTGTTTTTCGTTACAGGCGGACGCTTTCCGCTGGCGGTCCGTCAGCCTCCTCTGGCCAACAGGATGTTGGTCACGAATGCGTTGCGTTCGCGAGGTGGCGATCTTAGTCTTCGTTCCTTTTAGCTCACTGTGGGGTCTCACCTGGCCACGCTTTACTTGCTGTTATGTGATATGGAGCAAAACGGTGGAAAACATCTACTCCTGTACCGCTTCGCTAGCTTCGTCGCAAAGAAAAGACTCAAACACTTTTGAGTCTTTTCTTTCCTGTGGGAACGCGAGACAGTCGAGACCCCGCAGAAAAC
>JBEVEQ010000232.1:0-2704 GCA_040512715.1 Paenisporosarcina sp.
TGAAGTGACGCGAAAAAAGAAGAAGTCATGGTATGGAAAGAAACGTCCAAAGTCTGTTTCTGACTCAGATTATTCATGGAGTTTTTACGGCGGAAGTTCAAGTAGCGACTGTGGAGATGTAGGAACAAGCGGAGACAGTGGTGGAGATGGAGGAAGTTGTGATTAGTCTATTTCTTATTTAACTAACGGGGCAGGTTAGTTCAATAAGAAAATTAACGGAAATCATATTATTTTAGAAGAAATAAAAGAAATGAATTCGTGTAGGAGGAGAGAAAACGATGCAGTATTCAATAATACCAATAGCATTTGTAAATAATAATAGGAAAGAAATAGAGGATGATAAATGGGGTTCAATCATATCGACAATTGAACTTGCAGAAAATATTAATGAATCTTCTTTGATAGGTATCAATGAATTCTCTCACTTAGAAATCATTTTTTATTTCGATAAGGTTTCTGATGATAAAATTCAATATGAAGCTAGGCATCCAAGAAACAATAAAGAATATCCTCAAATTGGTATTTTTGCACAAAGAGGTAAAAATAGACCTAATAAATTGGGTGTAACAATTGTAGAGCTTGTAGAACTGAAACAAAGAAAATTGATTGTTAAGGGATTAGACGCAATAGACGGAACCCCAATTATTGATATAAAGCCAGTAATGAAAGAATTTCTACCAAAAGACGAAGTAGTACAGCCAAAATGGTCAATATCTTTAATGGAGAATTATTGGTAATAGGTATTTTTGTAGATGACGACAAATAATATTCTTCAACTAACGGGTGCTTTAGTTGAACAAGAAACACTAAAAAATGATCAAACTTTTAAATGAAAACGAAATATCATAGAATATATGTAATTAAAGATAAACAACTTGAAAGAACCAAATTTTTTTTAGATTAGTCTTGATAATTTGTTTGCAGTAGCATTTGCAACATTAATTGTCTTAGTACTTTCATTTAACCATAAAAAATAACCCATCCTTGAGCTAGGCACTCAGATGGGTTATCTCACTCATTTTAGCCAATCCCCTTGAAGGGAACCAACTATTACATCGATCGTTGGTGTTAATGCACCAAGCGGTCTTTATTAATTTTACTCAAACTCTACTTTTTTTTATGCCAAACGGTTATTGAAGTATCAATCTACATGAGTTTCAAAGAGATAAGAAAGAAGTGAGGATGTATGGTGTTAAATCTCAAAATAGTCTTCTATCGCTTTCATAACATTAAATGGCCCTGTACTTTTGTTTGAAGGGATTGCAAGTTTAATCTTGGACTCAGGATATACCGCTGAATGGAAGCTCACCCCAGGGTCGTACCCCATTACATGATACTTGAAAATGGTATTGTTCCGTTTGTTTATCCAAATCCCATACCCATAATCGACGCCCTCTTTTACATGAATGTGTGGAGTCATTAGCAGTTCAGTATATTTTTCACTTAAAAGATGATAATCCAACAATGCTTCCCAAAGTTTAATCATATCTGGTGCAGAGATAAATGCTCCACCATCAGCACCACCTTTGATTGGAATTGAGTAGACATTCGTTTTCCATGTCCCATCTTCATTGTCAATGTATCCACTAGCTGTGTTTTTAGGGAGACGATTTAATGAAAAATAGCCTGAATCATTCATCCCAGATGGTTTAAAAAGATTTTTTTCAATATAGTCGGTAAAAGGAAGACCAATTTGTTGTTGTACAATCAATCCTAAGACAATGTATGCAGCATTATTATATTGAAATCTCTCTCCAGGTTTGAACATCATTTTTTCGTTTTTAAACAATGGCAGAAAATCGGTTAAATCCTTTAATAGATACATAGGTGTTTGCTTCCAAAGATCTTCAAAGTTATCCATCGTCTCTTCATCAAAATAGTCTGGAATGCCTGAACTGTGGGTTAAAAGATGATGGATCGTTACATTTTCATCAAAATGCGGAAAATCTATATCCAAACAATCATTAAGTCGCGTATCAAAGGCTAATACTCCGTTCTCTACGAGTTGGCAAATCGCAATCGCTGTGAACAACTTACAGCCAGAAGCAATGCCAAAGCGTGTATGAACAGTATTCAACTGTTCTTCTGCCCGATTGGAAAAACCAAATGCTGATTCGAATAATACTTCATTGTCATCTTTCACGTAAACAACTCCTGAAAAATCCTCGTTGTTTATGACTTTTTCAATAGATTTTACATTTTTATTAGTCATGTTCTTCACCCCGTTGTAGTTGTAATTAGCATTGTAAAAGCGGCACGTTTTTAGTGCCGCTTTAGGATTACTACCTATATGAGTCATGAGTTGGACGAAACAAATCTTCGTCTGAATTTCTGACAACTGAAAAGTGTTCGACATTATAATGACCATGAAGAGTACTATTATGATGCTTAATGATTTGTTCTGCATTTAAAACAGCATTGTCAGTTGTTGAATGCCCATCACCTACTAATGTTACATCCAAGCCACTGATAGTAGCTGTTCTGACTGCAGTATCAATGCAATGTTGTGTTTTACAGCCCATAATAACAACATGTTCAATTTGTTGAGTTCTTAAGTAATCTAAAAGATCGGTTCCGTGAAAGGAATTCGTCGCTGATTTATCGAAAATCTTTGCATCTGTGGGTACATTGATTTCATTGTGAACTTGAAAGCCTTCACCTTTTCCATCAGCAACATCGAGATCTCTTACAAACACGACTGGGA
>JBEVEQ010000273.1:0-8979 GCA_040512715.1 Paenisporosarcina sp.
AAAATGGCTATGTGGAAATGCCGAACGTAGATCCACTAAGAGAAATGGTTGATTTAATTTCAGCAACACGATCTTATGAAGCAAACGTCACGGTGTTTAATGCCAACAAAGCTATGCTAACGAAAGCATTAGAAATCGGGAAATAACGGTTATTGAAAGGAAGTAAAAAAATGGCAATACAACCTTTATCACTATTAACTCCGGTACAACAACCGATTCCAAATATTATGCAGAAAACTACACCTTATGAAGCGCAACAACAATTTGGAGCTATGTTAAAAGATGCAATATCTAATGTAAATGCTCAACAAAAAGTGTCTGACACAATGACTGATAAATTAATCCGTGGAGAACAAGTCGAGTTACATGAAGTAATGATTGCTTCTCAAAAAGCAAGCATTGCTTTAAGTGCAACGATGGAAGTTCGCAACAAGGTGATTGAAGCGTATCAAGAAATTATGCGTATGAGTGTCTAAACTATTTCTGATTTGATAATGAACCACTCACCAGTACCGGGGGATTAATATGAATGAACGTATAACAAAATTTAAAAATGACATCATCCTCTTTTGGAAGAGTCGCACTAAAGCGCAAAAGGGCACATTAATTGGGGCGATTTTAGTTGTAATACTCCTCCCGATCGTCGTTACATTTTTTGCGACAAAAACTGAATATGTCCCTTTGTTTAAGGATGTATCAACAGCAGAAATTGGTCGTATTAAAGAGACACTCGATGCTCAAGGAGTTCCAAACGAGATTGCTCCTGGAGGAACAACTATTTTGGTTCCTTCTGAACAAGTAGATACATTACTTGTCCAAATGGCTGCTGAAGGTTTCCCTCAATCAGGAACGATTGACTATTCCTTCTTCTCTCAAAATGCTGGCTTTGGGATGACTGATAATGAGTTTAATGTGCTAAAACTAGCATCAACTCAAACAGAACTATCCAATCTACTTAAAAGCATACAAGGCGTTAAAGATGCAAGAGTCATGATTACTTTGCCAAAAGAAGGCGTGTTTTTGACTCAAGCAACTGAAGAAGCAAGTGCTTCGATCGTTTTAAATACAGAACCGGGCTATCAATTTGAAGAGCCTCAAATATTAGCTATGTATAATTTAGTTTCAAAAAGTGTACCGAACTTATCCACAGAAAATATTGTCATTACTAATCAATACTTTGAGTATTTTGATCTGAATAAGCCTCAGACAGCTGGATCGTCTGTTATGGATCAAATGTCTATTAAGAAAACCATTGAACGGGATTTACAAAGACAAGTTCAAACTATGCTAGGAACGTTAATGGGACAAGACAAAGTGATCGTGTCTGTAACAACCGATATCGATTTTCAACAAGAAAATCGGGAAGAAAACTTAGTAGAACCAGTTGATGAAGAAAATATGGAAGGCATTCAAATTAGTGCCCAACGTATTTCAGAAACCTTTACAGGAAATTCACCCATTGAAGGAGGTACTCCTGAAGGGGAAGATCCAACTGATAACTTCACCAATTATGTTGAAGGTGGAACAGGTAGTGGGGATTATGAAAAAATCGAAGAAACCATTAATAATGAAGTCAATCGAATTCGTAAAGAGATTGTAGAAAGTCCTTACAAAATACGTGATATCGGACTACAAGTAATGGTAGAACCTCCTAACCCAGAAGATGTAGCTTCATTACCGGATGGTGTTGAACAAGATATCGAACAAATATTAGCAACCATTGTTCGTACGACCATTGATAAAGATTCAGTAGGTGAATTAACAGAAGAACAAGTTGGTGAAAAAATTGTCGTATCTGTTCAGCCGTTTAATGGAAAAGCTAAAGGGCTTGCTAACACCGAACCAATCATTCCTTGGTGGATATTTGTTGTAGGTGGCATTATGTTAGCGGTTATATTACTTCTAATATTCTTCATGTTCCGTTCAAGAAAATCGAAGCAAGACGATTTACTGTTACTTGAAGAACAACGAGAAGAATTAAACGTAGCAGATATTAATTCAGAAAAAGAAACGGAAGCTACATTACGTCGTAAGCAATTAGAGAAAATGGCGAAAGATAAGCCAGATGATTTTGCTAAATTACTACGTACTTGGATTGCTGAAGATTAATGGGGGGTTCTGCTGTGTCCAGGAAAGAAAAAGAACTATCAGGTAAGCAAAAAGCAGCACTCCTGTTAATCTCGCTAGGTCCTGAAGTATCTGCCGCAATATACAAACATCTTAACGAAGATGAGATAGAACGCCTTACTTTAGAAATATCTGGCGTAAAAAAAGTAGAACCAGAAGTTAAAGAAGACATTATTGAAGAGTTCCATACAATAGCTTTAGCTCAAGACTATATTTCACAAGGTGGTATTGGTTATGCCAGAACGGTCCTTGAGAAAGCCCTTGGATCTGAACATGCTCAATCGATCATCAACAGATTGACATCATCGTTGCAAGTTCGTCCATTCGATTTTGCACGAAGAGCGGATCCATCCCAAATTTTTAATTTTATTCAAAACGAACATCCACAAACAATTGCACTTATTCTTTCATATTTAGAAGCACAGCAAGCGGGAACGATTCTTTCTTCACTTCCACAAGAGGTGCAAGCAGATATTGCGAAACGAATTGCCACGATGGATTCGACCTCACCAGAAGTAATCAGTGAAATAGAATCTGTACTTGAACGAAAATTATCATCAACCGTTACACAAGATTACACAGAGACAGGCGGAATTGACGCAGTCGTTGAAGTCCTAAATGGCGTTGACAGACAAACTGAAAAAACCATTTTGGATGCACTTGAAATTCAAGATCCTGAACTTGCTGAAGAAATTAAAAAACGCATGTTTGTCTTTGAAGATATTGTTACTCTTGATAATCGTTCCATTCAGCGTGTGGTACGTGATTGTGAAAATGAAGACTTATTACTATCGATGAAGGTATCGAGCGAAGAAGTAAAAGATATCATTTTCCGCAATATGTCCCAACGTATGGCTGAAACGTTTAAAGAAGAGATGGAAATCATGGGACCAGTTCGATTACGTGATGTAGAAGAAGCACAATCTCGAATTGTAGCCGTTATTCGACGTTTGGAAGATGCGGGAGAAATTATTATAGCCCGCGGCGGAGGAGATGACGTCATTGTCTAGAATCATCCGATCAGAATTTACAAACGCACCGAGTGAACCAACAAAATCCATTCAGATTCGAAACCTTTCTTTTCAATCTGAGGTGTCTGAGGAACTGCCATTGACGTTAGATATGCTTTTAAAAGAGCGAGATCGTTATATGGAAAAGGCTATGGAAGAAATAGAACTTGAGCGACATCTGTTAATGAATCAAAAACAGCAAACACAAGTGTATATTGAGCAGGAACGCACGAAATGGGAACAAGATAAGACCGAGTTTAGACAACAAGCCTACGAAGAAGGGTTTCAACAAGGTTTCGAAGAGGGGCATCTAAAAGCACAAAGTGATATGACTCATGCCATTCAACAAGCTAATGAAACAATGCAGCATACGCATGATAATGCAAAAAAATATATTGATGAACAAGAAAAGGTCATCTTGGAATTATCCCTTCGAACAGCTGAACGAATTATAGGAACAGCTTTAGAAGAAAATGAAGACTACTACTTATCTCTTGTAAAAAGAGGATTAAAAGAAGCACGAGAAATGAAAGAAATTAAATTATATGTTCCAGCTGTATATCATGCACTTGTATCCTCTAACAGAGATGAATTAGCATCAATTTTCCCGGTAGATGTCCCATTCATGATTTTTGTAAATGAAGATTTACAAGCTACTGATTTATATATTGAGACCAATCATGGTCGAATTGTTGTAAGTGTTGATGAACAATTAAATCAATTGAGATTAAAGCTAACTGAAATACTTGAAAGTCAGGAGTGACCACTATGAGAGCCGATCAATTATCCGAACATATTCCACAAATGACGACATTTAAGAAATACGGTCGCGTAAAAAGGGTTATTGGATTAATGATTGAATCTCAAGGACCTGAAAGTTCAATAGGAGATGTTTGTTTTATTCACGTACCAAGCTCCAGAGGTGGTATATCCATAATAAAAGCCGAGGTAGTTGGTTTTCGAGATGAGATTGTTGTTTTAATGCCATACACAAACATCCGCGAAATTTCAATTGGTTGTTTGGTAGAAGGAACGGGGAAACCACTTGAAGTTAAAGTGGGACCTGCCTTAATAGGGAAGGTTTTAGATTCTATGGGTGAACCGATTGATGGAAGCTCATTGCCTAAAGGTTTAATCACTACTTGGACAGAACAAGACCCTCCTAATCCATTAACTCGACCACCAATTCATGAGAAACTTGAAGTTGGTGTAAAAGCAATTGATGGGATGCTAACCGTTGGGAATGGACAGCGTGTCGGAATTTTTGCTGGTTCTGGTGTAGGGAAAAGTACATTGCTCGGTATGATTGCACGGAATACAAAAGCAGATTTAAATGTTATCGCACTAATTGGAGAGCGCGGCCGTGAAGTGCGCGAATTCATTGAACGTGATTTGGGACCTGAAGGATTAAAGAGATCGATTGTAGTCGCTGCGACTTCCGATCAACCTGCTTTAATGCGTATCAAAGGAGCATTTACAGCTACCGCAATTGCAGAATATTTTCGAGATCGTGGCTTAAACGTAATGTTAATGATGGATTCTGTCACTCGTGTCGCTATGGCACAACGTGAAATTGGACTTGCCGTAGGAGAGCCGCCAGCAACTAGAGGATATACACCTTCAGTGTTTGCGATATTGCCTAAACTATTAGAACGAACTGGAACGAATGAGCATGGTTCGATCACAGCATTTTACACGGTATTAGTAGACGGCGACGATATGAATGAACCAATAGCAGATGCTGTTCGAGGGATTCTCGATGGCCATATTGTTTTAGACCGCACTTTAGCAAACAAAGGACAATATCCGGCCATCAACGTGTTAAAGAGTGTGAGTCGACTGATGAACCACATCTCAGACGAAGATCATGTAAAAGCAGCCGAGAAATTACGGAATTTATATTATACGTATAACAAATCTGAAGATTTGATTAATATTGGTGCTTACAAACGCGGTACTTCAAAAGAAATTGATGAAGCTATTCAATACGAACCATTAATCACTGAATACTTGAAACAAGGGTATCTTGATAAAATTCATATGGATGAAAGCGTAGACCAAATCATTACGTTAGCAAATGGGAGTGCAAGCAAATGACAGCTTATCATTATCGATTTGAAAATGTTCTAGTCGTTCGCGACCAAGAAAAAAATGAGATGGAACTGGCTTTTAAAGATTCAGTTAGACATTTTGAAGATGTTGCTACTAAGCTCTATGACATGTTGAAAAAGAAAGAGGACGTTCTTGAAAATCAACAAGAGAGAATGACGATTGGTTCAACTGTCGATGACATACATCACTTCTCTAGATTCATTACTGGTTTAGAACGTTCAATTGCTGATATGCAACAGAAAGTGGTACAAGCCAGATCTAAAATGAATTGGCATGAAGAAAAACTGGTTGAAAAAACGTTAGAAGTTCGCAAGTACGAAAAGATGAAAGAAAAAGATTTGGGAGCATTCAATGCAGAGCAAGACAGGCTGGAAATGAATCGACTAGATGAATTATCTTCTCTTACATATAGCAGGAAAGAAATTAGGTGACATAAATGGCAAAATCAACGAAAACTTCAATCAAACAAGGAACAATTGCAGTTGAATCTGAAAAAACGGGGTTCTTAAAAAAACTCTTTATGCTGTTTTTCATTCCTGTGTTATTTGGACTAGCCGTCATACTTGTCATCGCCCAACTTACAAATATTAACATATTTGAATCCGTCAATAAGTTAACGAATGATGGATCTGAAGAAAATAGCGTCTCTGTTGAACAAGAGCAACTAGTATTTAAAGAAAAGGTTGTAACACTTCAAGCTCAAATTCAAGAAAAAGAAGCTCAAATTGTTCAGTTGCAAACAGAACTTGATTCTTCAGCTTCTGAAAAAGAATCCTTGCTTATAGAACAAGAGCGTCTACTTGAAGAGATTCAACTTTTACAGCGTCAGAAAGACGATACGAAGCTCGACTTTGATGAGATTGTAGCAACATTTGAACAAATGTCATCCAAATCTGCTGCTCCTGTCTTAAATAATATGAGTGATGCAGAAGCACTTCGTATCCTAACCAATCTAAAACCCGATATACTAGCCGGTATCTTAGAGAAAATGACACCCGAACAAGCAGCAAAATATACGGAACTTATGTCTAAACAATAAGATCCTATCATTGAAAGGAGGTGAATAAATGAACATCGTCGCAAGTAAAGCTATACCGATTCAAGGAAATAGTACAGTTAAAACTTCTACAGAAGTGAAAAAAAATGAAGCGTTCGGAGCAGTTTTTAATCAATTTTCAGTTAAACATAATTCTTCCGAAGTGAAAAATCCTGTCGATGATCAACCTACTGAAAACTTAGGTGAAATTGCCTCAATTTTAGAAGTTGATTCACTGGAAGGTTTATTAAACAAATTAGATTTAACAGTAGAAGGATTAGAATTATCAGGCCCTATCACATTTGAGAAATTAGCTAATTTACTTCAAGTGAGTGAAGAGGAAGTAAAGTCTACGATTGAAGAATTGTTAGGACAGGAAATAAACACAAATGATTTGTGGGAATTGCTTGGTCAAATTGATTTAAACGCATCAACCTTTATGAAATATGTGATGGAATCACTGGAAGGTGTGGGTAAAGTAACGCCGCAACAAGCAGTAACAGTCCTACAATTCTTAAAGGGTGCCGAAATGGCTGCACCTAAAACTGACTTACTCTTAAAACAAGAGTTAGCTGTTTTTAACTTAAAAGAATTGTTGCAATCAATGTCTTCTCAGCTTGAAAAATTAATGAATGCAAATGCATCTCAAAATGGTTTTTCAAAAGGACAACCATTTCAATCCTTTTCTATTAATTTTCCTAAGAATGTAGTTGCTGATGAATCTAATGAAGCATCAACGGTTACACAGACGCAAACCGATGCCAAAGTAACTGACCAAGTTTCAGAATCACTGAAATCACAAACAGCTACCAAAACAACTGAAACTACTACCCAAACTGCTGCCAAGGTAATTGAAACCACTACGCAAACTGTCACTGTTGGATTTAATACACAAGTCAAGACAGAAACGGTAACAATTAACCTACCTGTGGCTAAAGCTACACAATCAGAAGCTTTAATCAAAGAGTTTCAAGCGTTATTAAACCGTTCGCAATTTGGAAAGACCGGTGGAATGACGAAAATGTTAATCAAAATGTATCCTGAACATCTTGGAACAATTCGAGTAGAATTGGTTCAAAAAGATGGCATTATGACAGCTCGTATGCTTGCGAATACAGCACTTGGTAAAGATATGTTAGATAGTCAACTTCATCAGTTGAAGTCAGCATTCGCTAATGCAAACGTCCAAGTCGATCGTATTGACGTCACACAAGCTCTGCAAGACTCGAGTAAGAATGACAAGCAACAACAATTTGGTCAGTCTTTAAAACAGCAACAGCATGATCAAGAACAGCAAGAAAAAGATGAAACACCGGAGCAAGCTTCGTTCCGCGAATTCTTAATGGAATTGGAGGCGTAATTTTGGCCGATATGAATAAAATCACAAGCAATATGTATTTAGCTCAAAAGCCAGATGAACGTAAAACGGGAAATAGTAAGCTTGGTAAAGATGAGTTCTTAAAAATTTTAATGGCTCAATTACAAAACCAGGATCCAACAAACCCGATGAAGGACAATGAATTCATTGCCCAAATGGCACAGTTTTCTTCGCTTGAACAAATGACAAACATGACGCAAGCATTTGAAAAATTCGCTTCTGGTCAACAACAAACACAACTGATTCAATACAATACGTTTGTTGGAAAACAAGTGAAATGGCATGAACTTACTGAAGAAGTTGACGCGGATAATAAACCAGTTGTTAATGAAGGATTAGGAACAATCAAATCAGTTAAATTTATTGATGGTTCAGTTGAATTCACATTAAGTGATGGAAAAGTTATTAATCCAGGAAACATTTCTGAAGTGCTTTCAAGCGGTGCAACTACCAACAATTTAGTTGAAGCTAGTATGTTAATAGGTAAAACCATTGGATACAAAGATGGTGAAACTGAGAAATCAGGTCAAGTTGTCTCAGTATCAAATAAAGATGGAAAGATTCAATACATTTTAGCGGATGGATCAAAAATTTCATCTGATCAATTCTCAAGTATAAGCCAATAAAGAACGGAGATTCGCAATGGACAAATTGACTATTCAACGCGTTCCACTGCAACCTACAACGGTCCGTCAAAACTTGAGCACCAAACCGGCATTGCCACCCAAACAATCTTTCTTACAACAGTTACATGAAGCCACGGATAAGCAAGAGTTGAAAGTGAGCAAACACGCTTCTGAACGATTAGCAGAGCGAAACATTCAGATTTCCGATCAAGAATGGCAACGCGTCTCTGATAAAGTATTTGAAGCCCGAAAAAAAGGTGTGAAAGACTCACTCGTCTTGATGGAACAAGCTGCTCTAATTGTTAGCGCAAAAAACGCAACAGTCATTACAGCAATGGATCGCATGGAAGCGAAAGACCAATTATTTACGAACATCGATGGAACAATATTATTAAACTAAATGGCAGGACCTAGATCAGGATGCCAATGTGCTGTGGATCGAATGAAGCAGACACACAATTCTAAGGAGGAACTAACAAATGTTACGTTCAATGTATTCAGGTATCAGTGGGTTAAAAAACTTTCAAACAAAATTAGATGTAATTGGTAACAACATTGCCAATGTTAATACTTACGGATTCAAAAAAGGCCGTACCGTATTTAAAGATATGATTTCTCAAACCGTAGCTGGAGCATCAGCTGCAACAAATACTCGTGGTGGTGTAAACCCAAAACAAGTTGGTTTAGGAT
>JBEVEQ010000302.1:0-4193 GCA_040512715.1 Paenisporosarcina sp.
CTGATTTTACTGATAAGTATTGCTGAATCATGGGCGTGTAAGTTGTCATGTTGATACCTCTTTCAATTGTTACAGCTCTTCCTTCATTATAACAAAACACGTGTTGAGAAAAACAGCTATTGATACTTCTTCATTTTTAGAAAGGTCCTTCCCCTAAAATAAGATTCTGTTTATTTAAAGAGCTCTGTTAAAATATACGATTGATTTTCGTTACAACGCACTTTCATGTTTCGAAGCTAGCGTAGCGATGCAGCGTTCTTTCATGTTTCGAAGCTAGCAAAGCGATGCAGAAACAGAAACAGAAACAGGCGGGCGGTCTGTGAGGCCAACAGGATGTTTGTCACGAAGGCGTTGCGCTCGCGAGGTGGCGTTATTAGCCTTCGTTCCTCACACTGCGGCGTCTCAGCTAGACTCGCTTTTCCCGCAGGAGCAAATGTTTTTCGCCGTCTTTCACTACAATCAAGTAAATGATTTAAAATCAATAATAATATTTAGCCATATCAATTAAAAAACACGATTTGCACCTACGAAGGTGCAAGATGTTGCCTTTTCTTATACTGAATATCACAAAACTTATGATTACTTTTCTATACATAAAAGGGGAATCTGCTCTCTTTCCTTTATTCTTACTACGAGTTCTTGCTTGCTCGTTATACCCTTGGAGAGTCGCACATTCCCCAATTATTTTAGAATCATTTGGTATGACTAATATAAATCTAATTAAGTATGTCAAAGTTTAAATTGTAGTTATTTCAATGATTTATATGTAGAGAATACGCGTCACTCCCGCAGAAAAACTGGTTTCCCTAGACCTTGCGAGGAGACTAGGCAGTCAGTCTGCAAGAAAGGACGCGTATTTTTTGTTTAAATGGTTCCAGCATTTATAGTTCCTTTGCTTCAAAATAAAAAAAGCCGGATTTTTTTCCGGCTCATTAAAATGAAGATGATTCTTTTGATTCTTTAAATGATGATGTCGATGATGATGACGAACTTTCATCTTGAAATACCCATTCTTCTTCATATTCTGATGGATGTACTGAAATACATACTGTTGTCTCACCAACTACTTCAGCCAACAATTCCCGCTCCACAGTTACTTCGAACTGCTCTCCGTCTGGGGTAATGATAGCTTCTGTACAATTTGGTTGTTGTAAAATACGAACATGCACTTCTTCTAATCCAGTTGTTTCTCCATCTCGGTAAGACAGCTTAATACGTTCTCTGTATGGAACTGTTTCAGAAAATACAGACGTTTTTGAATGATCATGATGTGCGTACCAGACATTGATGTCATACTTACCTGTCACTTCCACAAATTTTCCGTGTTTTTTTGCTTGGTGCGTATGATTAATGACCCAACACCCTAAAATGCTGGAAGGGTTGTTAGGCGGACGAAGCGTTTCAGAAGCTTCGGCTTTTTTCTTCCCTTTGGCCACGACGGCTTTTGTCACAATTTGACGTAAATATTTCAAACCCATCCTCCTCCGTTCGATTCCATTCATCATATGCACGTATTGCCCAATCGGTGAAAGTACAATTGTTATTCTTTCTTATGATTTTGCAAGTATTATATAAAATGATTTCAAATGAAAAGGCACAGCTAATTCCTTTTAGGAAATTAGCTGTGCCTTTTCTCTTATTCTTAGCAAGCACCAGGTTTACTGTTTTGAACGCGTGATCCAGTTTCACCGCGAAGGACATCACCCTCTGTAGACTCAATAATTTGGTTCGTTACTTGATTGGCAATCGTATTTGAAACGAGTTGCAATAAGTCATTTACATCCATTTGAGATTGTTTAAACTCTTGAACAATCGGAATGGTATCAATTTCTTCTTCAATTTTCTCGATTTTTCCTTCAATTAAAGACAACGCTTTTTCTTTACCGTATTGTTGGAAATTCACTGCTTGTTTTTGTAAACTTTTCAAGCTAGCAATCTTTTCACGAATTTTTTGATTTTCATTAATTTGAGCTTCTGCTCTTTTAAAGAAATCAACTTCTTCCGTTTGTGCAATCATATCAGCAATTTCTTTTGCTTTAGTAATGATATCGTCTTTTGTAAATTCTGTTGTCATTAGACACCCACTTCTTGGCCTGATAGGACTTCAATAAGTTCTCCGTTTAGCGACCATGTTTTTATTTGATTAATTTTAACCAGTACTCGTTTTCCAATAATTTCTTTCGGTCCAACAAAGTTGACCAACTTACTCGATCTTGTATAACCGGCTAATACATCTGGATTTTTCTTACTTTCACCTTCTACTAACACTTCAACAATTTGTCCATTATATCTTTCCATCGCTTCAAGAGCGAATTGATTAACCAAATTATTTAAACGTTGTAAACGGTCTTTTTTCACTTCCATTGGTACATTATCCTCCATTTTTGCAGCGGGAGTACCGTCACGAGGTGAATAAATATACGTGTAAGCCATTTCAAAGCCAACTTCTTTATATAAAGACATTGTTTCTTCGAATTGTTCCTCTGTTTCATTTGGGAATCCAACAATAATATCTGTGGTTAATGCCACATTAGGTATAGCATACTTTATTTTTTGAACCAATTCCAAATATTGCTCTCGGGTGTATTTACGTGCCATTAGTTTAAGCATGCTCGTTGATCCAGACTGTACAGGTAAATGAACATGTTCTACCAGATTACCACGTTTAGCTAAGACACTAATTAAATGATCGTCAAAATCTCGTGGATGACTAGTCGTAAATCGAATTCTTGCTATATCAATTTGTCGTAATTCGTCCATTAGATTTCCTAATCGATAAGAGGAATCATCTAAATCTTTCCCATAAGCATTTACGTTTTGACCTAATAATGTAATCTCTTTATAACCTTGTGCAGCTAGGTGTCGCACTTCTTGAATAATATCCTGTGGACGTCGACTGCGTTCTTTTCCACGTGTATAGGGAACGATGCAATATGTACAGAATTTATCGCAACCATACATAATGTTAACCCATGCCTTAATTTCTCCACGTCTTACTTTAGGCAGATTCTCAATGACATCGCCTTCTTTTGACCAAACCTCGATGACCATTTCTTTCGATAAGTAGGCTTCATTCAAAATGTTGGGCAAACGATGAATATTATGAGTTCCAAAAATCATATCAACTTGATCATATGTCTTCAAAATTTTGTTAACAACTGATTCTTCTTGAGACATACAGCCACATACGCCGATTAAAACATCCGGATTATTTCGCTTCAATAATTTCAAATGACCTAGTTCACCAAATACTTTATTTTCAGCGTTTTCACGAATTGCACATGTATTTAATAAAACCACATTTGCTTCTTCCACAGTATTCGTTGGTTCATACCCGAGACCCATAAAAATACCAGCCATAACTTCTGTATCATGTTCATTCATTTGGCAGCCATAAGTGCGAATATAAAACTTACGACCAACTCCCATATTTGCAAACTGGGGATCAATGCCAAAATCATGCTGGTATTCTACTTCTTCTTTACCTCTTTTTTTTGCTTCTTTTAAGTTAGGCGGTACATAGACAGATTGAAAGTATTGACTATAATCTTTACCTTTTTCTTTGTTTTGAGGATTTACTACTTTCACTTGAGAACTATTTAATCGCTGTTCTTCGTTCACGAGAACACTCCTTTACCTAGTCACATCGGTTTAAATCTCCATTTCTTTATTATACTGAATGAAGTACCGAACCTACAAGGTCATTGCATCAATTGTCGTGTTTTCGACAAATAAAGACTGCTGAAATTCTTCAGCAGCCTAGTGAAGACATCAATTATTTTACTAAATTCACAAATTCGTGTTGACTCATCAATACTTCTTCTCTCAAAAGTGATGTCACATCTTAGCTATGTACTAATTCTTGATTGGACAGTTGAGCATTATTTTGATAAGTGATTTTCTACACGATTTAATAAATCAAAGGAATCTGAACTACTTCTGCGGAATAACGAGCAGGAAAGACCCCCATTCGAAGACAAAGGAACGAAGGCTAAGAACGCCACCTCGCGAGCGCTACGCCTTCGTGACCAACATCCTGTTTGCCAGAAGAGGCTTGACAGTTCGTCTGCGAAAAGGGAGGAGAAAAGATTCACTGTTTTTTAATATAAAAATTAAGCACATTACTGTTTTAAAAAGAATCCGCATCCCTTCCTGCAGACTGACTCCCAAGCCTCCTCGCGAAACAGCTGCGG
>JBEVEQ010000014.1:0-9649 GCA_040512715.1 Paenisporosarcina sp.
TTCTCCGAACCAAGTGACTGATTAGTTAAAAAGGATGCAACGACCTCTAAGGAATAAGTTGTATCAGCAGAAAATGAATATCCACTATGAACACTGCTTAAAATGATATCATCTTTTACAGTTGGTAAAGAGATAGTGGGAATAAACACAAAACGATTTGCTTTCAAATCATTCGTTTGATTATTTACTACAACAGCCAAATGATTTGAATCTGCAAGTTTAATTTCATTTAAGATGTTTTTAGTTTCATCTGATAAAGGTTGATTTGCATAAATCGAAAGGAGATGATCTTTGTAAACTGCTGGATAGTCATCTTTTTGCCAATACAAATCGGTAACTCCACCTTTGCCATTAAATAATTTGTAATCAACAAGCGATAAGGATTCCTTTCCGATGGCAGGAAGTCCAGTTAACCAAAGACCGTGGGATTTCGTTACATCTGTTACGTGAACCATAGAATTATTGACAGACCCACCTAATAGTGATGCAAATACACCCTTCCACATACGTGGCTGGGTAAGGGCTTCTTTAGCAGGAATTTCGTAAGATATTTGTTGTTCAGAGGCTTCTCCCTCTTCAAAAACATGTAAATCCTCGGCTAACCTAGTGCAACTGTCTTTATTATCAATAAAACAAGCACGATTCTCACTTTGCAATGGCCAAGTGATCGTTATTTCGTTTTCTGGTAATTGATGAAATTTATGTATGACATAGAATCGACTCTCTCGATAGGTTACACTGACTTCTTGTGAATAGGAAAAAGTACTTTCTTTATCATCCAATCTCGAAGAATACACTTGATATTGAAAAAAAAGCATAATTATATTCATGAATAATAATAAAGAAACTAAGCTAGTCGTTAATTTCATGTGCCAGACCTCCTGCACCGTGGTAAAATGTGTTGGAAAGGATGTGCTTTTTGTGATTCAACGTTTTATAGAACTCGGTGAAGGTTATAGCGATTTATACGAGTTATGCGAATTAATGCAAACAAACCAACATCGTTATCATAATGTATGTATTTTATCGACAAAAAAAAATGATGTTTTAAGTGTAAGTATAGCTTTAATATTAAAACCTTCAGGTGAAAGCAAGTTCACCCCTATTTATTTATGCAGAGAAGGGATAACCATTCAACAAGGTAAAACGAGTAAACGGTTGCAACTAGTAGAAAAAACGGTGCAGGAAATTGATAAAGTCCCACACCGTCTTGAAGTAAAACACTCATCTTATTTTGCTGAACCAGCATTATATCATCAGTATTTAACAGGGATATTAAGGTTGCATCATATCTTACCGCCTCTATCATAAAGGTATAAAGGTTATAATCCAGTTTTATAATCGTATTCTTTTGCTTTATCTGGTTTTGAATTTTCATATTCGGTTTTAACAAAAGGACGATATGATGGGGTAATGGCTTTTACAAAAGGTAATCGAGAAATTTTTATAGAAATCGTTTCAATCTGATCGAGATCGCAATACATTACCACATATTTTAATTTTCTAGATATAAATTGGACATGCCCATATTTTCGAAGCGATTTAGCTTGTTTTAAATGGTGCACGTATACAATAAGTCCCTGTCGTTCATTCATGCGATTTCCCTCTTTTCTTATCATAAAGAATACCATATGGTTGAAAAGTATCGCAACCGCTTGTGGCTTACAGTTTTATATTCAATCCGTTATAATAAAAAGAAGCACGCTTTTGAGGAGGAAATAGTCATGGGAAAGAAAACAAAGGTAGCAATCGCAATCGCTGCTGCTGGTGCAGCTGCATGGGCAGGCTCTAAAGCCATTTCAAAGCCTCAAAAGAGAGACGACAAACAAGCTCTTCAATATGACACACCCATTATTCTTGCCCATAGAGGTGGCTCACTACTCGCTCCTGAAAATACAATGGCCGCTTTTAAAAATGCAGCTGCGCTTGGTGTTCATGGATTTGAAATTGATATTCGCTTAACAAAAGATGAAGAAATTATCGTTTTTCACGATGAATATATAGATCGGACAACTGATGGTGCTGGTCGAGTTTCTGAAATTACTTTAGAAGAGCTTAAACTTTTAGATTTCGGCTACCATTTTTTGAGTGAAGAACAAACGTATGCATTTCGAGGACAAGGTGAAAGTGTCTTAACATTACGTGAACTGTTTGAGCAATTCCCTCAAATGCTGATTAATATAGATATGAAAGATTCTCCTTCAACATATGAAGGTAGCTTAATACCTTCTAAGTTATGGCGACTGATTGAAGAAATGGGTGCACAGCATCGAGTGGTCGTAACTAGTTTTTATGATGAACAAATAGACCGTTTTAATTTATACGCCCAAAATAATGTAGCTCTAGGGGCAGGGGAAAATGAAGTACGCAAAGCATACTCTGCGTATACAAGTCAATTTAGGCATCTCTATCACCCACGAACAGATGTCATGCAAATTCCTGTTAAATCAGGAGTATTTCCTTTAGACGGAGCTGGATTTATTCATTTTCTATCTAAATTGAACGTTCCTGTTCACTATTGGACAATTAATGATAAAGAGACGATGGAAAGATTACTTGCAGCAGGAGCAAAGGGGATCATTACAGACCGTCCTGACATTGCAGTTCAATTATTAGCAGACAAATTTTAAACATTCCACGTTAAATGCATTTTAAGGGTAAAGAAAAAGCTTGCACCTTTTAGGTGCAAGCTTTGTTTTCTGCTTATGCCGAACATCCGCATGAACCACCAGTTCCACAACTACCTGTGCTACATGAACTTTCAGTAGCGAAGAAGGGATTGCTTACTGGAACTTTAACAGATTCAGAAACGGTTTTACCTATAAGTAAGCTGACTTCATCTAACAAATCTTGCAATTCGTTTTCAGCTAATTTTAAAATTGCAACACGGTCATTCATATCGAGTTCTCTTTTTTGAACACGAATCGATTTCATAACCGTTGAATAATCTGGATGATACTTCCCGAAGCGTTGAACATCTTCATAATGTTCTTTTAAACGAGTAAAAGAAGTTATTTGTCTTGCTAATAATTCATCAGTATATACGGCAAAATATGCTTCTTTATATCGCAATGCTTGTTCGGAGGATAAAATCATTTGCGCTAAATCATCAGCATCATCCAGGATATTTGCCCATTCAGATGTTATCATCATCGGACATTCCCCCAATCTTTCTATATCATAACAGATAGTTTACAAAGTGTGAATGTATAGCTTTTTAATTTAAGGCTTTGTTTTAAAAAGTTTAGGTAAAACGATACTGTTGATTTCCGTTACTGGCGGACGCTTTCCGCAGGCAAGGCTTCAGCCTCCCCGACGAGCAAGCTCGCCTGCGTGGTCTTCAGCACATGCTATTCCCGCTGGAGTCGCCGCCTTTCACTACAATCACTAAAACAAAAAGTAATATATAAGACAGCTTACTATTTATTGATAAGGAACAAAACAGCGAAGACTCTAGCGGGAAAAACGAAGTGCCAAAATCCACTCGGACGCATAGTCCGGATTAGTTTGGCGCAAGCCCGCAGAAAGCGCAGCTGTTTTGCGGAATATCAACAGCAACATTAAACAGAGCTAAATTAAAAGGAGACTTAAAATGAAACAAGAACTGACAAATAGATTTAACCAAATACTAAATGAAGCTTCAGAACAAGACTTACATATTCTCGATCAATTAATGGAAGGTCTACAACGTAAACAAAACGAAGAGACTTCTACTTACCTCTCGAGTAGTTTATTACTTGAGCGCACAGTCACTGATACAAGCTGTAAGGTTACAATTCCTATAACTCCATACATTTATAATTCTCTTGGGATCCCGCATGGCGGCATTTTAGCAGGAATCATGGATACAGCGATGGGTATACTAGCTAACCAATCCTTATCACAAGAATTTGCTGCAGTTACCACGAATTTAACGATTAATTATTTAGCTATCGGAACAGGCGATCAAATACATGCAACTGCCCATTATGCACACAAAGGAAAACGCACGATGGTCATTGAAAGTGTAGTAACGGACAATACTGGAAAGAAATTAGCAATCGCTACCGGTTCTTTCTTTGTCGTTTCGACTAGCTAAAAACTCTCTTACAATTTGTTCATCGGATAGTGGTAGTATTTTATTGCCAATTTGTTGTGTAGTTTCATGTCCCTTCCCTGCAATTAAAACTGTATCGAGGTTATTTGCAACCTGAAGAGCTTTCTCTATGGCTTCTTTTCGGTCGAGTTCCACATGTATGGTTGAGATGCTAGGAAGGTCTTTAATGATATCATGGCAAATTTCAATAGGGTTTTCTGAGCGCGGATTATCAGAAGTTACAAATACCTTATCGGCATACGTATTTGCTATCCTCCCCATTTCAGGTCGTTTTTCTTGGTCTCTGTCCCCTCCACATCCGAATACTAATACTAGACGTCCTTTCACAACGTCACGTAATGATTCAAGGACTTGTTGAAGGGCTTCAGGTGTGTGTGCGTAATCAATAAAAACTTCACAATGTTTTCCTTCAATCATTTGTAGGCGACCATTAGGAAGCAATAAGTATGGTAAAAATGGTTTCAATTGATAAGCGGAAAACCCAATCTGATTTAATGTCATGAGAGCTGCTGCTAAATTGGCAACATTAAATATTCCTGTGAATTGGAGAAGAATATTCGTATAATCTCCTTTTAACCTCACGAGCATATGACGTGACTTCATTTCAACAAGTTCGATTTGACTTCGATTAAACCAATCTACTGTTTTATTACTTTTCTTCGCATGTTCATTCCAATACTCATCATCTTCATTAGCCACAATCTGTTTACATAATTTCATGAGATGACGCTTCGATTTACCATACGCTTCAAATCCTTCATGATCCTCTAAATGATCGTGTCCCAAATTCAAAAATACGCCTTGGTCAATCGAACAATGGTCCAACCGATGTTGAGCCAATCCCATTGAGGATGCTTCTAATACAACATGTGTCACATGATTTTTCACACAATAAGCAAGTGTTTGATGCAATTCTATTGCTGACCAAGTAGTAAGATTTGAATGAATTTCAGGAACCTTTTTCCCGTTCATAAACAACCCAAGAGTTCCAATTACAGCTACTTGAACTCCCTGAGAATATAATAATTGTCCAATCAAATGACTAACTGTCGTCTTCCCGTTAGTACCTGTAACAGCAATTACATGCAATTTTTCACTAGGATTTCCATAGAACCTCGCACTTGCATGAGAGAGAAAAGTTTTTGTGTTTGGTACGGTTGCAAATGCAATTGTGGGATCTAATAAATCAGTTACTTTTTCCTCAGCAATAATACAAATAGCCCCTTTTTGAATAGCCTCATTTATATAAAGTCTGCCTTTATCTTTTCTTCCATTAATTGCTACAAAAAGATCCCCTTTATTTATTTTACGAGAATCATCTTTTATTCCGAAAATGGGTTGGGCAAATGAACCTTGAATCCATGTACATGGCCAATCTTTTAATAAATCTGCAATAAAGCAGGACATACTTCCCCTCCTACACAATAATTGCGCACTTGAATACATTACAGTCAAGATACGTTCAGCGTATGTAAGAAAAAGAAAAAGTGTCACCAATTTGATGAGGAGCGGGATAAATGATTGTTCAAAAATTTGGAGGAGTCGCTATGCGGGATGAAAAATCTCGTGCAGCTTGCATTCAACATATTAAAGATGCCATTCGTATTCATCAATCTGTCATAGTAGTCGTATCTGCTATGGGTCGAGCTGGTGAACCATATTCTACGGATTCGCTAATTCATTTAAGTGATGCATTTAAAGCTGCTCCTGAAGCACAGGATCTCGCTGCAAGTTGTGGTGAGCTATTAGCCGCATCCGTGCTATCTGCAGAGCTAATCAATGAGCAAATACCATGTCAATTAGCTTATGGTATACATTCAGGATTATTTACAGATGATCATTTTGGAAATGCCTCGATTATTAAAACTTCTAAACAATACATTGAAGAATTTTTACAACAAGTCCCTTGTGTTATTGTTCCTGGATTTCAAGGAATAACAACGAATCACCGTTTTACAACACTAGGTAGAGGTGGAAGTGACTTAACTGCAATATTAATGGCGGTAAAT
This sequence comes from Paenisporosarcina sp., assembly GCA_040512715.1. GTDB lineage: Bacteria > Bacillota > Bacilli > Bacillales_A > Planococcaceae > Paenisporosarcina. Next base: position 6,106 of record JBEVEQ010000014.1, read on the forward strand.
TTTCATGTGAAAATGGTTGAATTTTATAAAGATGTACCTGGAGTTATGACTGATGATCCTAAGCTAAATAAGAACGCCTCTGTATTAAAGGAAATTTCATATACAGAATTAGCTACACATTGTATAAAAGGTCATCCCATATTACAAAAAAAAGCAGTAGATTTGGCGACTACTCACCAAATACCACTGCATATTAGACAATTTGGAAGCTCCGAAGAAGGAACAATTGTCCGCTAAAAAACTTATTCATTATCTGCTCTTTCGACTTCAGTCATTTCACGTTCAACAAAGTTTTGGGTGTAATATTTACCAAATGCCCCAGATCCTACGTGTGTGAAATCCTCATTTAATAGCATTTCTCTATGATCTTTAGAGTTTAGCCAACCATGGACAACTTCGATTGGATCATAATAGAAAGCAGCGATATTTTCTCCAGCAGTTTTATAAGGTATTTGTGCCTCTTTTAATCGATCCTCTAAATCCCCAAAATCCGGTGATTCATGTGAAAAATAGTTTTGAATGGCCATGTCTTCACTATGCTTTCGAGCTACAACGCTCAAGGATAAATCCTGTTCTACTACACGAGTATCATGTCTTAATCTAAACAAATTAGTTAAATCAAATGTTTGTCGTTCATTTGCTTCATCAATTTCTTGTTGTTTGAAAGTCGATGGAACACTTGGAGCCAAATAATCACCTTGATAACCCATCTCATAAGGCTGATGCAACACGAGTGTTTTAGGGTCCGTAAAGCGAACTGCCTCAATTTCACGGTCCTCACTATCAATATAGACTTGGGCATATAAGCCGTTAAATTCTACAAGAATTCGATTCATGATATCTTCTTTACCAAGGGAAAATGTATAAGTGCTTTGTTCGATTAAAACTGATATTTCATTCTGAATAATAGTAAACCGATATAACTCGTCAACCGATTGTTGAATTTGAAAAGGTGCTGCATCTAACTTATTCCCAGCGATATAAACTTGATTAATCTTATCTGCATTCACCCCAACCATCATATATAGTGAAGGTGATTCATTATAAATCCACCACTTATAACCGAATGCAGATTCTTCAATCCGATTAGGACCACCATGCTTTGAAATAAGTTGCGAAGTATCCTGACCAATAAGTGTAGACAACCCACTCGTTGGTCTTGCGATTGAATTGGTTTCATTTGGAGGCTGTAAGTTTGCTTGAGGAATCGCTTGCCCACTTGAATTTGGCGCCTCTAAAACGTCGTTTTCTTTCACGGATTGGTTTGAATAGAAAAATAAGGTCAACATAATGGCCATTAATATAAGAACGCGAACCAATACCTTCAAATAGAAAACTCCTTTATCCTTGGAGAGATGAGTCTATTATATCAGTGAAAAGTGTTTAGACACAATGTTGTCATTGCAACAAACACTAATTTCAACTATTATAAAATGGAACGCTTCATAGGTATAATGCATTTAAAGGAGGACGAATATATGTATTTTGAAAATACTGGTCTTGAAAATACAGCAGCTGATTTAGTATTGCTGGATGAAATCATGTTAAAGCATGGATTAGTTCGTGAAGGTCAATGGGATTATGAACGTGTAACGTATGACAAAAAATATGAAATCAAAGAAGGTACTTTCTATCTGCGCATTTTTGGTTTCACAAAAGAAGGCGATGTTGGATCTCACGATGCAATTATCACATTAATGAAACCAGTGGTTGGTAAGCATTATTATCCACACGGCGTAGAATATGGGGATCAAGAAGTCTTTCCCGCTCACTTAGTGAAATCATGCCAACAAACTTTAGCAGCTGTTAAATCTGATTTAAACGCTTTTGAAATTCTTGCATAATATAAACGCCTGGAAATAAACTTTCCATGGCGTTTTTTCATCTGTTCAAAATTCTTTATCTTGTCTATACTAATAAGAACAGTGGAAAAGAGGTGAAATCATTGCCCAAATGGTTGACAAAAAAGGTCCTCATTATTGCGTTACTTTTGTTACTCGCTATTTTATTTATTACCTTTGTGTTACCCATTTCAATTCCAATTATCCTCGCTTTGATTACGGCATTTCTTTTGGAACCAATAGTTAAATGGAGTAAATACAGATTTTCATGGAAGCGAAAGACAAGTGTAATTACAGTATTTATACTTTTTCTATCCGTTATTTCAGCTATTTTATATTTCACAATTACACAAATCATTGGTCAAATTATTCAATTGTCAAAAATCGCTCCTGACTACTTTAATACGCTTTCCCTTTCATGGATGAATGTTCAAAGTAAACTTTTTAGCTTTACACAAGGTATGCCTACAGAAGTCGTCAAATCAATTAGTGGCGAATTAAAAGCATTTTTAAATACTGCACAAGAAGCAGTATTGGGTTTTATAGGTTCAGAGAGCATTAGTGGGTTATTAACTGAAATTCCAAATTTTTTAGTAAGTTTTATTGTATACATAATTACTTTGTTCTTATTTATGTTAGATTTAACTGATTTAAAAAAGATGGTTTTTCGCCATTTTACACCATCTACCGCAGAAAAAGTTCGGTTTATGACTTCTCGTTTAAATTCCGTTATTTTCGGATTTATGAAAGCCCAATTTTTAGCCAGTCTATTTATTTTAGTAGGTAGTTTCATTGGATTATTGTTCATAGCACCTGAATATGCGCTAGTGATGTCAATTGTGATATGGATAATTGATATTATTCCAATACTTGGTTCCATCGCTATCGTTGGCCCTTGGTCGCTCTATCAATTTATTACTGGTGATATTGCTCTAGGAACGAAGTTAGCAATACTAGCTTTAATATTATTGATTATACGACGAGCTGTGGAACCAAAATTAATGGGCTCTCAAATTGGCTTATCCCCACTAGCAACACTAATTGCCATGTTCATAGGATTACAAATTTTCGGATTCCTTGGATTAATCATTGGACCATTTGTTGTGATTATATTTACAACTGCTAAGGAAGCAGGAATTATACGAACAAACTTTAAATTGTAAGCTCTGTTAACGCTTTTAATTTTCATTAGAAGAACACTGAAAAATGACTGATGTCTTTTCTTATACGGAAATCCAAAATTTATACTCTAATCAGTATAAATAAAAGAGGGAATCTGCTCCCTTTCCGCCGACGAACTTGCAAGCCTCCTGCTCGTATCGAGCTCCGGGGGCTTGCCTGTCCGTTGTTCCGCAGGCGTGTCGCAGATTCCTATCTATCAACAACATAGTTTAACAGAGGCAAAATTAAAATTTTTACTAATTAACCTCATGTGAATTTTTTATTCATTGAGAATAAGCGTCACTCCCCCAGAATAACTGGCGAGCTTGAACCCGCAGCGTTTATCGCGAGGTGGCCAGATTGTCAGTTTGCAGGAAAGGACGCGTATTTTCTTTTTTATATTGGCTTTGTTACTTTTACTGTCATTTTATTTCTAGAAAACAATACTTTCACCAAAATAGTTCAGAATATATGAAAAAACGCCAACGATCACAAAATGATTGTTAGCGTTTTTTATTAAAATCCTAATATAGCTTTAATAA
>JBEVEQ010000063.1:0-4372 GCA_040512715.1 Paenisporosarcina sp.
GGCTACTGTTTTTGATAGACCCGAAACATATTGTAATAGAGAGGCAGAGGCTGTATTGATGTTAACACCTACTTGGTTAACAGCCGTTTCTACTATAAATGTTAATGAGTCATTTAATTTTTTCTGGGATACATCATGTTGATATTGCCCTACTCCTACTGCTTTAGGTTCGATCTTTACCAATTCCGATAGTGGATCTTGAAGTCGTCTTGCAATCGAGACGGCACTACGTTGTTCAACTTGAAGATCCGGGAATTCCGCTCGCGCTGTATCAGATGCTGAATAAACGCTGGCTCCCGCTTCATTCACAATGACGTAAGATACTTCTCGGTCTACTTGCTTTAAGCAGGAAACTATAAACTGTTCTGTTTCTCTTGAAGCTGTACCGTTACCGATCGCAATGATTGAAATTGGGTATCGTTTTAAGACGTCTAAAATACTATTAGTTGATGCTGCAACATCCGCTCTGGGTGGATGTGGATAGATAGCCGATACTTCTTGTAGTTTACCTGTATCATCAACTACAGCTAATTTACAGCCCGTTCTATAAGCTGGGTCTACACCTAGTACAACCTTCCCTTTCATTGGAGGTTGCAATAAGAGATTACGTAGATTTTCAGAGAAAATATGGATTGCTTGTGTTTCTCCCTTTTCAGTCAACTCTGTACGTATTTCACGTTCTACTGATGGAGCGATTAAGCGTTTATAAGAGTCTTCAATTGCTTCTATGACTTGTGGAATGCTTGGAGATGAACTGTTTGAAGGAATCCATTCATCACGCATTCTACTTATGATTCTGTCAATTGGTGCATGTACAGCGACTTTCAATATTTCTTCTTTCTCGCCACGGTTTAATGCTAAAACTCGGTGAGGCACTATTTTCTTTACTGGCTCTGAATAGTCGTAGTACATTTCAAAGACGCTCTTTTCATCTGCTTCTTGTTTTTTCACTACAGAAACGATAGATCCTTCTGAACGTGTTAGGTTACGAAGACTTTCTCGAATTTTAGGGTCATCAGCAAATTGCTCCGCTAAAATTTCACGAGCTCCTTGCAAAGCTTCCTCGACGTTCATCACTTCTTTTTCTTCATTTACAAAGTCTTTTGCAAGTTCTTCAGGTTTTGTATTAGAAAAAGTAAATAATAAATTTGCTAAAGGTTCCAATCCTTTTTCTTTTGCAATGGTTGCTTTCGTTCTTCTCTTTTGTTTATATGGACGATATAAATCTTCAAGGCGCTGTAAAACTGTAGCAGCTTGGATTGAACTTGATAATTCGTCTGTTAATTTGCCTTGCTCTTCGATTAATCGTGTGACTTCTTCTTTACGCTGTTCTAATTGTTGTATGTATCGATAGCGGTCTTCCACCGCTTTAATTTGTACTTCGTCTAATGAACCTGTTGCTTCCTTACGATATCGGGCTATGAAAGGAACTGTATTTCCTTCTTCTAGCAAGTTAATCACTTGTTGAGCTTGTTGGGGTCTCACATTTGTTTCCTTAGCAATTCGTTGCATCATTTGTTTTGCATCCATCTGATTCACCCTTTCAGTGTTCACTCTATATTTTATCATCTTTATTAGAAATTTGAAAAACACAGTTTGTCCACCATTTATACAAGCAGATGTTTTTGCTTTTAATGATAACTGAAAACTTCTTTTCCATATTAAAAAACCTTCTCCAAATTTATTGGAGAAGGCTTCCTGTTATAAATGTTGCGTCATCACCATGTTGAATTGTGTGAATTAAGTTTTGGTGCAAATCGTAAGCTCCTGAACTTTTTCTCATTGATTCTTTAGGGTTACTCATCACAACGCCGTCGGAATGCAATAAAAATAAATCGCCTGGTTTATATTCATATTTTTGAGTTCTAAGTTTTTGAGGTCTCCCTGATAGGTAACCCATCACTGGTAGCGGGTAGATCATTTTCTCATCATCTCTACGTGTCATATAAAATTTGATGTTGCCGACGCAACTGTATTCGATTGTTTTAGCGGCAAAGCACACCTTCACAATTGCAACTGCTGCACCTCTTTTGTGCATCATTAATACGTTACATCTGAGAAGAAGCTCATCAATTGTTTCATGATGATATTCTGCTAAAATCAATGGAATGATCTCTGAAGATTGTCTGGCTATTGGCCCGTTGCCTAAACCATCCGCTATCGCACATAAAAAGTACTGATCATTCATAAACGTAAAGTACGTATCTCCACATTCACGATTTCCTTCTTTTGCTTCTTGATAGACGAATACTTCTAGATACGGATGTCGGATTGAATCCATTATGATGCACCACCAGCTGCTAATATAGCATCTTGAAGTTTTTTAATCGCTTTACGTTGTAATCTTGAAACATGCATCTGTGAAATCCCTAACTTATCGCCAGCCTCTTTTTGGCTTAGCTGGTCAATATATGTATACTGAATCACTTCTTTTTCACGTTCCGAAAGGACACTCAACGCATTAGCAACTAACATTCTTTGATCTGTTTTCTCGAATCCGTCATCTTGTTTTCCAATGACATCAAACAAAGTAATTGTACTGCCGTCTGAATCCGACTCAAGAGAATGGTCCATTGAAAGAGCTTGGTAACTCTTACCCATCTCCATTGCTTCTAATACATCGTCTTCATCTACTTCTAAATACTCAGCTATTTCAACCACTTTTGGAGAACGTTGAAGTTCAGTTGTTAAAGTTTCTACTGCAGATTTAATTCGTGGACCAAGTTCCTTAATACGTCTAGGGACATGAACCGCCCACGTTTTATCACGTAAAAATCGTTTAATTTCACCGATAATGGTAGGAACTGCAAAAGCTTCAAATGTTCTTCCAAAGGAAGAATCATATCGCTTAATGGCTCCGAGGAGTCCAAGCATACCTACTTGTACAATGTCTTCATGATATGATTTCCCATTTGAGTACTTCCGGGCAATTGATTCAACTAATCTTTGATAATTTAATACTAAATTGGTTTGTGCGTCTTCATCATTATTTTCCTGATAATCTTGAATCCATTGAAGGATTTGTTCCTTGGTTTGCTGATTAGGAGGAGATAATTTCGACATTCTCTTCCACCTGCTCTTCTCCGACATACTTTGTCATGAATACTGTTACGCCTTCTTGGTGATGGACTTTCACTTCATCCATTAGCGTTTCAATCAAATACAGCCCAAGTCCTCCTTCTCTTAAGAATTCCACTTCTTGTTGTTCGTGGTAAGGACCGACTTTGGCTTTTGTTTCTTCGAAATTAAAACTTTTCCCATGATCTGCTACCATGATTTCAATACGGTCTTCATATAATGCACACCCTACAACCACTTCGCCCTCGTCGTCACCAGCATAAGCATGTTGTACTGCATTTGTAATTGCTTCACTTGAAGCAATTTTCAAATCTTCAATGTCATCATAAGAAAATCCAACACGACTAGCTAAACCGGATATTGTTAAACGCGCAACCCCAACGTACTGAGGTTTTGCTGGAACTCGAATTTCAACATAATCAAACGGTCTCATTATTCCCTACCACCTTTATCATCTGTCTCAATATCCATAATTTCACCAAGACCTGTAATATCAAATAATCTTTTTAGACGTGGGGATAAACCTGTTAACTTTACATGTCCTTTATTAGCGTTTACATTTTTAAAGAAAGCCACGATTACACCTAGTCCAGTACTATCCATGTATGAAACTTCAGACAAATTCAATTCAGCTTGTAAACCTTTCTTCAACTCAACTGCGGATAACTTCTCTCGTAACATCGGCGCTGTAAAAGCATCGATTTCACCGCTGATAAATCCTTGTACTAAATCGTTATCATTTTTAAATTCAACTTGAATATTCATCTAATTGACACCCCGTCCATCTATATATCTAATTTCCTATACCTTACCATACCACTAGGATTGGAATTTCAAACATCACAAGCTGTTTTTTTATAAATTACAAGTGTAAAATCATCTCTTAGTTCGAAATCCTGCATCTTTTCCAGTTCTTTATAAACCATATCTACTATGACTTGAGCAGGTTTATTACGTAATGAATGTATGAGAGATAAGATGATGTCCTGTTCAATAAAACCTTCTTCTGTTCTACATTCCGTTACACCATCAGTCATCATGACTACAAAGTCACCGTTTTTCAATTTAATATCATGCTGATTGTATGTTACATTCGGAACTACTCCCAACAGTAAACCTTTTGCATGTAATTCTGAAAAAGCGTCTTTTTCCGAGTCGAAAAAAAGAGCAGGCTCATGACCTGCAGATGCATATGTAAACACAGAATTTTGTACATTGTATCTACCATAAAACATCGATATGAACATATCATCATTTACACTTTTTTCAACGATTCGGTTAATAACATCTAGAA
>JBEVEQ010000083.1:0-9191 GCA_040512715.1 Paenisporosarcina sp.
TTTGAGGAACATAAATTTCTTTTGGCAAAATGTGATGAGGTTTATCGTAAAACTGCCCTATAAATGTAAGGAATTCATCATCTGGATCTTGGTATAAAGGAAAGAGTGAAACATCACGTTCAATTAACTTTCCTTGTCTTACAAAAAATACTTGAACACACATCCATCCTTTATTGACAGAAAAACCAAAGATATCACGATCTGTAAAATCAGTAGTTGTGATTTTTTGTTTTTCCATGACGGTTTCGATGTGCATGATTTGGTCTCGGTATTCCTTTGCCCGCTCAAACTCCAAATTTTCAGCAGCTGAAGACATTTTTTCAGTTAACTCTTTTTTTACTTGTTGGTAACCACCATTTAAGAATCGGGTAATCTCGTCGATTATCTCTCGATATGAATCCTGTTCGACAGGTTTTACACATGGAGCTAGACACTGACCAAGATGATAGTATAAACATACTCGATCTGGGAGTGTTGGGCATTTTCGTAATGGATATAATCGATCTAATAATTTTTTTGTAGCACTTGCTGCATATGCATTTGGATAAGGTCCGAAGTATTTCCCTTTGTCTTTTTTTACTTGTCGAGTAGTAATAAGCTTTGGATGTTTTTCACCTGTAATTTTAATGTACGGATAGGTTTTATCATCTTTAAGCATGATGTTGTATTTTGGATCATGCTTTTTGATTAAATTTAATTCTAGAATCAGTGCTTCGATGTCTGATGAAGTCACAATATATTCAAAATCAGTTATTTCATTGACAAGCCTTTGTGTTTTACCATCATGACTGCCCGTAAAATAAGAGCGGACACGATTTTTTAATACTTTTGCTTTGCCAACATAAATAATCGTCCCTTGATGGTCTTTCATTAAATAACACCCTGGTTGATCTGGCAATATCGCACATTTTTGTTCAATTAATTCATTTATCATTATCATCACCTGTAAAAAAAACCGGGTTCCTTTGGAATCCCGGTTTTAGTATTATGCGTGTTTTTGTACTAATTGAGCTAATGCTTCTTTTGGTTGGAATCCTACTACTTTATCGACTGGTTGCCCATCTTTGAAAAGTACTAGTGTAGGAATTGACATAATTCCAAAGTTGCTTGCTGTTTCTTGGTTTTCATCTACATCAACTTTGACAATCTTTACAGTCTCGCTCATTTCACTATCTAATTCTTCTAATACTGGAGCGATCATTTTACATGGCCCACACCAAGGTGCCCAAAAATCAACTAATACTAAACCGTTTGAAATTTCATTTGAAAAGCTTTGATCTGTTCCGTGTACAATTGCCATATTAAATATCCTCCTTAAAATACGAACTCTAGACGTAGTATATCATGCGTAATTTGACCTTGCGAATTTTTTGCTTGATATTAAATCAGTCATTAATTCACTATATTTCACCATACTCATTTATGTTAACTCTGTTAAATGATGAGGTTGTTGGTAGGTAGGAATCTGCGACACTCTAGCGGAATAAAGGGCCGGGAGACTCCGTGGTTCGGCACGAGCGAGGAGGCTTGCCAGTTTGTCCGAGGAATGGGAGCAGATTCCCTCCTTTATTTATAGTTAATAAGGACTAATGTGAAAAACAAAACTCCGTACAATTATACGGAGTTTTGTTGAATTAATTAGATTTCATTTTTTTGAATTCTTCAGTAAGCATTGGAATTACTTCGAATAGATCTCCAACAATTCCATAATCAGCTACTTTGAAAATATTGGCTTCAGGATCTTTATTAATCGCAACAATTATTTTCGAGTTCGACATCCCAGCTAAATGTTGAATCGCTCCAGAAATACCAGCTGCAATATACAAATCTGGTGTTACAACTTTACCAGTTTGTCCGATTTGAAGTGAATAATCACAGTAATCTGCATCACATGCACCACGAGATGCTCCTACCGCACCACCTAGTACGTTAGCAAGCTCTTTTAACGGCTCAAAACCATCTTCACTCTTCACTCCACGGCCACCAGCAACGATAACTTTCGCTTCTGATAAGTCAACACCTTCAGTTGATTTACGAACTACCTCTTTAATAATTGTGCGAAGGTTCGTAATATCTACACTCACAGATGATACTTCACCCGTACGGCTTTCATCATGAGCAAGAGGCTCGATATTATTTGGACGAATAGTTACGAAAACGATGCCCTCTTTGATTTTCACTTTCTCAAATGCTTTACCTGAGAATATTGGGCGAATGAAGACAGCGCTGTCTCCTTCTCCTTCAATATCAGTCACATCAGAAATTAATCCTGATTGTAATTTACTAGCTACTTTTGGAGATAGGTCTTTACCTAGTGCAGTGTGTCCAAAGACAACAGCATCTGGTTTTTCATTTTCGACAACAGCCATGAATGCTTGGCTAAAGCCGTCAGATGTATATGTTTTTAAATGAGGATGCTCAACTGTGACAACACGATCAGCCCCATAATGAATCATTTCATTCCCTAAAGCTTGCACTGAATCTCCTAGTAAAATAGCAACAACTTCTCCACCATTAGAGATTTTTTTTGCAGCAGCGATTGCTTCAAATGATACATTACGTAAAACGCCTTCACGCGCTTCACCTAATACGATTACTTTTTTTGTCATGATGTGTTTTCCCTCCAATACAAATGTTCAGATCCGATTATATGACTTTTGCTTCTGTACGAAGTAACTGTACTAATTCTGTTACTTGAGCAGAAATGTCGCCTTCTAATACGCGACCTGCTTCTTTTTTAGGAGGCAAATAAATGTCGATTGTCTCCGTTTTTGCAACAACATCGTCCTCATCAATATCTAAATCGTCTAATTCCACTTCATCCAATGGTTTCTTTTTCGCTTTCATGATTCCTGGAAGTGACGGATAACGCGGTTCGTTTAAGCCTTGCTGAGCTGTTACTAAAAGTGGTAAAGAAGTTTCAAGTACTTCTGAATCCCCTTCTACATCTCGAACAATACTTACTTGAGTACCGTTAATTTCTAATTTTGTAATGGTTGTAACGTAGTTAATACCAAGTAAATCAGCAACACGTGGACCTACTTGTCCGGAACCACCATCAATCGCTACGTTACCTGCTAAGATTAAGTCTGGATTTTTGTCTTTTAGGTAATCAGCTAAAATTTGTGCAGAAGTAAATTGGTCAAGCTCATCTAAATCCTCTTCAACATTAATTAAAACGGCTTTATCTGCACCCATAGCTAATGCAGTTCTAAGTTGCTTTTCAGCTTCCTCGCCACCCATTGTTAACACGGTTACTTCACCGCCATGAGCATCGCGAACTTGAATTGCTTCTTCAATAGCATATTCATCATATGGATTTATAATGAATTCTGCACCATCTTCTTGAATTTTCCCACCTGAAACAACGATTCTTTCTTCCGTATCGAATGTACGTTTTACCAACACATAAATATTCATGTGACAAACCTCCCAATACTTGTGATTAATTTCCTTTAAAGACTGGCTCTCGTTTTTCAAGGAAAGCTTGTATTCCTTCTTTTGCGTCTTCTGAAACGAAAACGGTTCCAAAAGATTGAGCTTCAGCTTTTACACCTTCTACAAACGAATAAGTTTTCGCAAATTGCAACATTTCAATAGCTGCTTTTACCGCGACAGGACTCTTCTTAGCAATTTTACTTGCTAATTCCATCGTCTTAGTTTCAAGTTCTTCTTCAGCAAAAGCAAGATTTGCTAAACCCCATTGAACAGCCTCTACTCCTGTAATTGGTTCACTTGTAAATAGCATTTCTGCCGCTTTAGGAACCCCGACTAGTCGAGGAAGTCTTTGAGTACCCGCAAAACCAGGTATAAGTCCTAATTGAAGTTCTGGTAACCCTAGTTTAGCGGTTTCAGACACAATTCTAAGGTGACAGCTCATAGCAAGTTCCAATCCCCCGCCAAGTGCAGCACCGTGAATTGAAGCAATGATTGGTTTAGAGAATTGTTCAACTCTCTCGAAAATTTCTTGTCCACTTGCAGCTAGGGCAGAGAACTCTTCCCCAGTTTGAATAGTAGTAAACTCTTTGATATCTGCTCCTGCAGAAAAGAATCGTCCTTCTCCTTGTAAAACAACGACACGGACTTCATTATCGTGTTCAACTGCGTTTAACAATTCATTTACTTCAAGAATCAATGCTCTTGATAACGCATTTGCAGGTGGTCGGTTAATTTTTACAACCGCTACATAATTTTCGATAGTCCAGCTTAAAAATTCCACTTACTTCACCCTTTCACTTATGCTTTCATACCAGTAAGAAGTAGTTTTTGCACTTTTGGAGCTAATTTCATTAAATCATATTTTTGGTCATTCATTACCCATGTTGTAATGGTTTCATCGATTGTACCGAAGACCATATGTCGAGCAAGTCGAATGTCCATTTCTTTGTTGAACTCTCCATTTTCAAGTCCTTCAATCAGAATGTGGTCGAGTAAGACGAGATATTCTTTTAAAACATCATTGATCTTTAGACGAATATCTTTATTTGACTGACGCAGTTCCAATTGAGTAACGATTGCTAAATGGTGATCAGTTGCTAGTACCCGAAAATGATTATCAATCATTTTCAAAAGCTTTTCACAAGATGTGGATTCATCTTGAATAATTTGTTGCAAATTTTCAACGAACACACCCATTTTTTCTTGAAAAACTGAGATGAGAATATCTTCTTTGTTTTTAAAATACAAATAAATGGTCCCATCTGCGACATTAGCTTGCTTCGCAATTTTAGAGACTTGTGCTTGGTGGTACCCGTTTTCAGCAATGACGATCACGGCAGCATCAATTATTTGCTTGTATTTAGGTTTGTCTCGTTTCAATAAATTCACCACCAAAAAAAGAAAATATGAATGATTATTCATTCATATTTTCATATTAGTATGAAAAAGCTATTCGTGTCAAGAATTCTAATTAAGAAATCTCTAAAGCACGTTTATTTTTTTCTTTTTCTTCATCTACTAAAGAACGTCGTAAAATTTTTCCTACAGCTGTTTTCGGTAATTCTTTTCTAAATTCATATATTCTCGGCACTTTATAAGCTGCCAAATGCTCGCGACAGAATGTGTTTAATTCTTCTTCTGAGATGTTCTCATCATCTTTTAAAACGATATAAGCTTTAACCGTTTCGCCTCTATATGGATCTGGTATTCCAGCAACCACACACTCTTGAATCGCAGGATGTTCATATAAAACTTCTTCTATTTCACGAGGATATATATTAAATCCTCCTGCTATAATCATATCTTTCTTACGGTCTACAACATAGAAGAAACCTTTTTCATCCATATACCCTAAATCACCAGTTAATAACCAACCATCCCGCATTGTTGCATCTGTATCTTCTGGTCGATTCCAGTAACCTTTCATGATTTGTGGTCCACGAACACAAATTTCTCCTATTTCACCTGCTGGCAATGGCTCAGTCGAATCCATTTGAAATATTGCGGCGTCTGTATCAGGCCATGGTACGCCAACAGATCCTTTAATACGCTCAACATCCCATACAAAATTGGCATGTGTAACCGGAGAAGATTCAGTCAGGCCATATCCTTCAACAAGTTTTCCACCCGTTACTTGTTCAAATTTATCTTGAACTTCTACAGGCAATGGAGCAGAACCACTTAAACATGCTTCAATCGAAGATAAATCATACTTAGCAATATCTGGATGATTTAATAGTCCAATATAAATGGTTGGAGCGCCAGGGAATAAAGTCGGTTTTTGTTTATCAATCGTTTTTAGAGCAGAATCTACATCAAATTTCGGTAATAATACCATTCTATTTCCTAACATGACAGATAGGATTAGAACCGTTGTCATTCCATACACATGGAAGAATGGTAAAATTCCTAAAATCGTTTCTTCCCCTTTTTTACACTTGTACAGCCATGCATCACACATAGAAGCATTGGAAATTAAATTTTTATGCGTTAACATAACCCCTTTAGGGAAACCAGTTGTACCACCAGTGTATTGCAAGATCGCAACATCTTCTTCAAAATCGAAAGCATTTTCTAAAGGCTCAGCTTTAGCAACCTTCATAATTTCAGGGAATAGATGATTCATCCCACGATGCTCTACTTTAACGCTAAATCCATATTGTTTTTTCTGAATAAAAGGATACACCATATTTTTAGGGAAAGGTAAATAATCTTTAATACCTGTAATGATAACGTTTTCAAGATTAGTTTCTTTTAAAACTTTTGAAATGCGTGGGAATAAAATATCAAGTGACAAAATAGCTTTTGCACCAGAATCTTTCATTTGATATGAAATTTCTCTTTCCGTATATAACGGATTAGTTTGTACTACAATTGCGCCAGCATACAAAATACCATAGTAACCAATTACGTTTTGTGGACAGTTAGGCAGCATGATTGCTACTCGATCTCCTCTTTCAATCCCAATGGAGCGCAAGTAGTTAGCAAATTTCAAAGATGATTCGTATAGCTCACGATACGTGACATCTTTCCCAAGAAAGTGAATAGCAACTTTTTCTGGAGAATTCTTAAAAGCACGTGTCAAATATTCTTGAACTGGTATTGATTCGTAATTAAGCGTGTGTGGGACTTCAGATGGGTATTGTGTTAACCAAGGTTTTGCCGTCAATGTATTTCCCCCTTTTTAAATCGTTTGAATATTCCTATTCTTTATTATAGAGAAATATGAAAAGACATTCAATTGAATCTAAAAAAAAACATGGGACAATTTTCTTATCCCATGCATCCGACTTACTGAAGATATAAATAGACTATGCCCACTACAATAAAAAGTACACAAACGCCTAATAAAATTTTCGCCAATTGCTCCACTTAATCCGCTCCTAAGATATGCTCGCTCCAATGACAAATGACAGACCCACGGATATCGAAAGGGAAATAAATCCGACTGACCGATTGTCGTTTTCAATTTCACGATCAATATTAAATTTAGGGGTAAAAAATTCAAATAAGAAATAGGCCACTACGAGAAGGAAAAATCCATAAAGACCCCAACCCATCATTTCAGGTAAGGAATTGTGATTTTCAATTGAATATTTAAAAATATTAGCCACACCAAAAATCTTCCCACCCGTTGCCATTGCTACAGCTACATTTCCCTTTTTGATTTCTTCCCAGTTGTTGTACTTCGTTACAAGTTCAAAAACAATCATCGTTAAAATAATACATAAAATGACAACACTGAAATACCCAGCTGTCTGAACTAAAGGATTTTGCCAAAAATCATCATTACCTAACATGTGCATTGCTCCTTCAAATCTTTCTTGCTAATACGGATGAGTAGGGAGATGGTTTCATTTATTTCAATTCAACCACAGTTACTCCATAACCGCCCTCTCCCGCTTCACCGAACCGATAACTTTTAACCCGTGAATGATTTTTTAAAAATTGTTGAATACCTTGTCGCAAAGCACCTGTTCCTTTGCCGTGAATAATCGATACTTGGTGATAGTTAGACAACACAGCATCATCAATGTATTTTTCAGCTCTCATAATGGCATCTTCGTACCGCTCACCACGTAAATCGAGCTCAAGCTTAACATACGTATCTCGACCCTTAACATTTGTCATGGCCACAGTCTGCTTTTGCTTTTCAGGTTTCATGTATTCTAAATCGGATTCATGACATTTCATTTTTAAAATCCCAATCTGAACAATCCATTCATCATTTGAGACTTTGTCTAGCAAAGTCCCTTTTTGACCATAGCTTAGAACTTTTACTTCATCCCCTTGCGTTAAGGTCATTTGGCGTTCATTCAATTGTTTTTGTTTCTTCAAGACTTTATTTTCAGGTGCCGCTTTTTCTAATCGTTTCCTTGCATCAATTAATTCATGCTCTTTTACGGTTTGGTTGGCATTTTTTTGCATCATGCGTAATTCTGCAATAATGGCTTCCGCTTCTCGCTTCGCTTCTTCTACAATCTTACGAGCTTTTTCTTTTGCCTTTTGTTCAAGAGTTTCTTTATTCTCATCAAGTTGTTGAAGCTGTTCATTGAGATCAGATTTCAGTTTTTCTGAATCTGATAGATAGATTTTTGCTAGTTCTGCATCTTTTTCAGACTGTTTTCTACTTTTTTCTAATGAAGCGATCATCGATTCTACTTCATGACGATCTGTGCCTGTAAAGGATTGTGCATGAGAAATAATATGACTAGGTAAACCGAGACGTTTTGAAATTTCAAATGCATTACTTCTACCTGGTACCCCAATCAGCAATTTATAAGTAGGGCTAAGTGTTTCCACATCAAACTCCACACTAGCATTCGCAACGCCGTCACGGTTATAACCATAAGCTTTCAATTCAGGATAATGTGTGGTGGCCATGACTCGCGCCCCACGACCATGTACTTCATCTAATAATGAAATAGCTAGTGCAGCACCTTCTTGTGGGTCTGTTCCAGCTCCTAATTCATCAAATAAAACTAGACTATTTTCATCAAATTTCCCAAGAATATCAACGATATTAACCATATGAGACGAGAATGTACTCAAACTTTGTTCAATCGATTGTTCATCGCCAATATCCGCGAAAACTTGATCAAACACTGCGATTTCTGAGCCATCAAGGACAGGGATCGGTAATCCTGCTTGACCCATTAGAGTGCATAATCCCACTGTTTTAAGAGTGACTGTTTTACCTCCTGTATTTGGACCGGTGATTACAATTGCGGTAATATCTCCACCAAATTCAATACTATTTGGTACAGCTTCTTCTTTATCCAACAATGGATGTCGTGCTTTTATTAAGCGAATGATTCCTTTGTTATTAACAGAAGGCTTTGTACAGTTATTTGCTTGTCCGTACTTTGCTTTGGCTAATATCACATCAATTTCACCTAATATATTTACTAATGTAAACATTTCATGCGCAACAGCCTGTACTTCCAACGACAAAGCGATTAAGATTCGTTCAATCTCTTCTTGTTCTTTCATTTTCAGTCGACGAATTTCGTTATTGGCTTGGACAACTGCATCAGGCTCAATAAATAGTGTTTGTCCTGAAGACGATTGATCGTGCACGATTCCGCCGTAATTGCTGCGATATTCCTGTTTAACTGGAATAACATAACGATCATTACGAATCGTAACGATAGAATCAGATAACATTTTAGAGGCATTTTTCCCTCTCGTATAGCTTTCCAACTTTTCCCGTACTCGACTCTCTTGAGCTCGAAGTGATTGTCGAATCGTCC
>JBEVEQ010000102.1:0-19956 GCA_040512715.1 Paenisporosarcina sp.
ATTGCCGCAATTGTTGAGAACATAAAAGAAGAATAAAACAAGACAGTCTTTATTAATGTGCTCTGTAAAAGGATATTGTTGATTGCTAGTAAGTGGAATTGCTCATTATATATAAACTCAATAGTTAAGCTTAATAGAGCTTTTTTATTTATTTGGCTAGGTTAAACGATTCTAGTGATAGGTATGGAATCTGCGACAAAACATCGGCTCCAGTTTCTGTTTCTGTATCGTTTTGCTAACTTTCATACATGAAAGTTTCTTGTATTTATAAGCATTGTTCTTTATTACTGTTAAATTGTAGTGGAAAGCTGCGACTCCAGCGGGAAAAGCGCGTACAGGCTAGACCTCCAAATAAGCATAGCGAATAAGAGGCTAGCGGACCGCCCGCGGAAAGCGTCCGCCTGTAACGGAAATAAACAGTATGATTTAACACAGCCATTTATTTAAAACGGTCCGTTTTTAAAGGAGAATCATAATGACAAATGTAATATATTCAAAACAAAACAATATCGGATATGTGACGATAAACCGTGAGGAAGCTATGAATTGCTTTAACTATCAGACACTTCAAAAGCTTAAATCAGTGACAGATTCTATTTCTCTTGATTCAGACATCCGGGTTGTGATTTTTACAGGAGCAGGGGATAAATCATTTAGTGCGGGGGCGGATTTAAAAGAAAGACGAACACTTACAGAAGCTGAAGTACTTAGAAATGTAAAGGCAATCAGAGACACTTTTTCGAGCATCGCCAGTCTTCCACAACCTACTATAGCTGCTGTTAATGGTTACGCTTTTGGCGGAGGCTTTGAATTAATGATTGCTTGTGATTTCACAATAGCCGCCAAAGGTGTGATGATGGGGTTGACTGAAACTAGTTGGGCTATCATCCCAGGTGCTGGAGGTACTCAACGCTTGCCCCGTTTAATAGGAGAAATGAAAGCTAAAGAATTAATCTTTACTGCTAGAAAATTTACAGCTGAAGAAGGGTTAGATCTCGGTGTTGTGTTAAAAGTAGTCGAGAAAGAAAGTCTACTAGGAAGCTGTGAAGAATTAGCAAATAATATCATGAAAAACGGACCTGTTGCCGTTAAACAAGCAAAGTATGCTATTTCTCAAGGAATGAACACAGATTTACAGACAGGTCTTGCCATCGAATCAAAAGCATACGAATTAACGATTCCCACTACGGATCGAACAGAAGCACTTAAAGCTTTTAGTGAAAAGAGACAACCCATCTTTACAGGGAATTAAGTTTCTTTTTCACCATATAACGATATAATATTAGTTGGAGAATATCGTGAAATATGATAAATAGCGTAATAAAGAAAGAGTGAATACTAGTGGCAAATACACAATCCATGATTTTCACCATTTTCGGTGATTATATAAGACACTATGGAAATAAAATTTGGATTGGAAGTTTAATCCGCTTATTAAAAGAGTTTGGACACAATGAACAGTCTGTTCGCGTATCAGTATCTCGAATGATGAAGCAAGGTTGGATTGATTCAGAAAAGAAGGGTAATAAAAGTTATTATTTTTTAACGCCACGTGGTTTAGATAGAATGGAAGAAGCCGCCGTTCGAATATTTAAATTAATGCCGAATGAATGGGATGGAAATGGCGTATGCTTTTGTATTCGATTCCTGAAGAGAAAAGACAAATTCGTGATGAACTTCGAAAGGAATTATTGTGGAGTGGTGTTGGTAGCTTTTCAAATAGTTGCTGGATTTCACCGAATAACCTTGAAAAAGAAGTGAATGTACTGATTGAAAAGTATGAAGTGCAGCCGTATGTTGATTTTTTTGTCTCTGACTATAAAGGACCTGAAGCAGATAAATCTCTTGTTGAGAAAAGCTGGCCGCTCCAAGAAATTGAAGGGAAGTATCAAGAGTTCATTTCAACTTACAGCAAACAGTTCATTATCCACCAAAGCATGATGAGTCAGGGACAATTATCTGATGCTCAGTGTTTTGTTGAACGTACAAAGTTAGTTCATGAATATCGTAAATTTCTATTTACGGACCCAGGACTTCCACGTGAACTACTTCCTGAAATATGGAATGGACATCACGCAGCTCTGTTATTTGAACAATATTATAAATTGCTTGCTCAGTCAGCAAGCCTATTTTTCGAAAAGGTCTTCGAAGAAGACAATGATATGAGTTGGAAGGACAAAGCATATAATGCTGACGATCATCCATTGATTAATGACTAATAAGGGATAACATTAAAACACAGCTTGCGCCGAAGTGGACGCAAGCTGTGTTTATTTACTTATACGTTTCTGTTTTGGCTAATATTTCGCGATAATCGTATCCTTTTTGAACATACGTATCAATGGAAAGCTGTATGATTTCAAAATCTTTGTCATTTAACTCTCGGACTACTTTTCCTGGCGAACCTACCACTAAGGAGCGGGGTGGAATTTTCTTCCCTGGTGGAATCAATGTATTAGCACCAATGATGCATTCTTCACCAATTTCAGCGTGATCCAGAATTGTTGAACCCATACCGATGATTGACCGTTTTCCCACTTTACAGCCATGTAAAATGACGTTATGGCCAACTGTGACTTCATCGTCTACAAAAACTGGTGCATCCTCATATAAATGAATGGTTGAATTATCTTGGATACTACATCTCTCTCCAATTGAAATTAATCCTTCATCTCCTCGTAGGACTGTATTAAACCAAATCGTTGATTCTTTCCCAATTTGTACGTCACCAATAATTTTTGAACCAGGTGCAACAAATACCGTTGCATCTAATCGAGGTGTTTTGCCCTTGAATGGAATAATCATTACTTTACCCCCAAATATTTTGAATTCACGCAATTGTCTTTCTATTAATTTTACTATAACATATTTAAGTAGAGGTGGATAATTAATGAAATATGTTTGCGAAATGCTTCAAATAGACATACCTATTATTCAAGGCGGAATGGGAAATATAAGTAATGCCCAATTAACATCTGCTGTATCAGAAGCGGGAGGTTTAGGAACAATAGGATGTGGTACGATGACGCCAAAAGAAGTGGAAGAAATCATATTGGAAACACAGAAACATACGGCAAGAAATTTCGCCGTAAATATTGCTATAAATGTCTCTCCTCATACCGAAGAGCTAATTGATTTGGTAATAAAACATCATGTCCCGATTGTATCTTTATCCGCTGGAAATCCAGTGCCCTATATTGCGAAACTACATCAACATGGGGTGAAAGTGTTAGCAGTCGTCGCTTCTGTTAAGCATGCACAAAAAGCTGAGGCAGCTCGAGTGGATATTTTAGTTGCAGAAGGATTCGAAGCCGCAGGTATTAATTCAAATCTTGAATTAACCACCTTTACACTCATTCCACAGATTGTAAAAAGTGTCCAAATTCCAGTAATTGCTGCAGGCGGAATTGGAGATGGCAAGGGACTAGCTGCCGCACTAATGCTTGGTGCGAAAGGCGTTCAAATCGGTACGCGATTAATTGCCACACAAGATGCTCCATTTCATCATATGTATAAAAGTAGTTTAGTAAATGCACATGACACAGATACCACGATTGTTGGAAGAAGTGTAGGTCAATTAAGGCGAATATTAAAAACTCCTTATTCCAATAAATTAAATAAATTAGAACAGGTGGGACTGACTTCAGAACAATACCGTGACCTTACTTCTGAAGCAAATCATGTTAAAGGAGCGATTGAAGGAGATCTTGAAAATGGTTTTATTAATAGTGGCCAAATTGCTGGTTTGATTGACCATATTCCGACAGTTAAAGAACTATTTAAAAGCATGATGAATGAAGCCAGGTTGCAAATCGAACGATCTGCTAACGAACTAAATGCTCTTTCTATTAACAAGGATTAAGTTCAGTAGAGAAATAGAAAATTATATCTTAAATCAAAATAATTACGCCCTTCTAAAATACATTTTTTAGAGGGCTTTTTTTAATGCAGTTTATAATTTCTTTTAATTCAAAAAATAGAGAGTTTTCCGATTATTATGTTGACTAGTATATTACGATTTGTTAATATTACGTTGAAATAGTGTTATACGATAAATAGATTCATATATTAAAAGAGATAACATTTTACAGATACTTTTTTGAAGTCAAACAGTGATTAGTAAATACATATAATTATTAGATGAAAGTTATCATAGGCATTTCCAAGACTTCTAGAAAAAGTGTAAATCCTGAGGGGGATTCAGTTGATGGAAACAGCACAGAGAATGCCAATTACTAAAGATTTTGAGCTTTTTGAAAGAATAGCTGAACATGAGCAAGTCGTTTTCTGTAATGATCCTACAACAGGCTTGCGAGCCATCATTGCGATTCATAATACAACAAATGGTCCTGCTCTTGGTGGCTGCCGAATGTATCCATACAAGAGTGTTGAAGAGGCGATGGAAGATGCACTTCGATTATCTAAAGGAATGAGCTACAAATGTGCAGCTACAGATGTGGACTTTGGTGGTGGAAAAGCCGTCATTATTGGAGATCCTCTAACTGATAAAACACCAGAATTATTTCGTGCATTTGGTCAATTTGTTAACTCTTTAAATGGGCGTTTTTATACTGGAACGGATATGGGAACAACCATGGAAGATTTTATTCACGCGAGTAAAGAGACGAATTGTATCGTTGGCTTACCCGCTGCATATGGTGGTGGAGGCGATTCATCCATTCCGACTGCAGCTGGAGTCCTTTATGGTTTAAAAGCGACCAATCAAACCCTGTTTGGTAGTGAAAACTTGGGAGGCGTATCATACTCGATTCAAGGTCTAGGAAAGGTTGGTTCTAAAGTAGCTATAGGATTGCTTGAAGCAGGGGCTCATCTTTATGTAACGGATATTAGTGCTGAAAGTATTCGATTGATAAAAGAAATTGCCATGAATACGCCAGGAACTATCGAGGTTGTAGCTAGTGATGAGATTTATTCACAAGAGGCTGATGTATTCGTACCATGTGCATTTGGTGGCATTGTTAACGAACAAACCATAAATCAATTTAAAGTAAAAGCGATTGCTGGTTCGGCGAATAATCAGCTATTATCTGAAACACATGGGAACCAACTTCAACAAAAAGGAATCCTTTATGCACCTGATTATATTATTAATTCCGGTGGACTCATACAGGTTGCAGATGAGTTATACGGAATTAATCATGAGCGAGTGCTAGCTAAAACAAAGCATATATACGATGCAATTTTAGAAGTGTATAAGATGGCCTCGTTAAATGGTATTTCTACTATTGAAGCAGCCAATAAGATGTGCGAGAAGCGAATCGAAAACAAGGCTAAACGAAATGGATTTTATACGACTTCATTAAAACCAAAATGGGCATTTCGAAAATAATACGGATCATGGCAAAATTTTTATATTTTTTATGAGTTTTGTAAGCGTTTTCAAAATTGCGTTAAATTCATGAAAGGTTTACAGATTTTCATATACTAAAACGTTAGTAGGAGATAGAGAATGAAACCAGGACTTAAACTTGGCAGAGAAGAAACTATTGAAGTCATTGTGTCAGAGGATATGTTTGCTTCGTTTGAGGGTGAAGTGGTTCATCCAGTCTATTCAACAGTTGCGATGACATATCATATGGAATGGGTTTCGAGAAAAATAATTTTACCATTCCTAGAAAGTCATGAAGAAGGAATGGGTGCATCTGTTCAGTTACGGCATATAGCTGCATCACCAATAGGAACGTTTGTAACTTTAACGGCTACTGTCATCGAAATAAAGGACCACTATATAAAAACCCGTGTACTTGCAAAGAATCACTTAGGTGTTATCGGAAAAGGTGAAGTCATGCAAGTCATTTTACCAAAAGAGATCATTGCAAATAAATTAAAAGAAGCGTCAGTTTAGACAAGTAATTTCAAGGAGGCATTCCAAATGAAAGTAGCAGAACGAACATCTATGGCAAAAGAATTTGATTTATTCGATAAAATGAACAAACACGAGCAAGTCGTTTTTTGTAATGATCCATCTACAGGGTTGAGAGCAATTATTGCGATTCATAATACGACTCTTGGACCAGCTTTAGGTGGATGCCGAATGCAACCATACAGCAGTATGGATGAAGCACTAGAAGATGTTCTTCGGCTTTCAAAAGGGATGACTTATAAGTGTGCTGCAGCAGACGTCGATTTCGGAGGCGGTAAAGCTGTCATTATTGGCGATCCTAAAACAGATAAAACACCAGAGTTATTTCGAGCCTTCGGTCAATTTGTTAATTCACTAGGTGGTCGTTTTTACACTGGTACTGATATGGGAACTTCAATGGAAGATTTCATCCATGCATCTAAAGAGACGAATTTCATAAATGGCCTTCCAGAAGTATACGGCGGAGGTGGAGATTCTTCTATCCCAACCGCTACAGGTGTACTCTATAGCTTACAAGCAACGAATCAGATTCTATTTGGAAATGATGAATTGGGTGGTCATAAATATGCAATTCAGGGCCTTGGAAAAGTTGGATTTAAAGTGGCTACTGGTTTGCTTCAAGCGGGTGCTGAATTGTTCGTAACAGATATTAGTTCGGAAAACTTACAAGCAATTGAAGAATTAGCCACAAAAACGACTGGATCAGTTACCGTGATTTCAAAGGAAGATATTTACTCACGAGAAGCAGATATTTTTGTACCATGTGCCTTTGGTGGAGTTATAAATGAAAACACGATCGCTCAATTTAAGGTGAAAGCAATCGTCGGAGCAGCAAATAATCAATTATTAAATGACGTACATGGCAGAATGCTTCATGAAAAGGGCATTTTATATGCCCCAGATTATATCGTTAATTCGGGTGGACTTATTCAAGTAGCCGACGAATTATATGGCATTAACAAGGAACGTGTACTGGCTAAGACAAAACATATTTACGATGCGATTTTAAGTGTATTCCAAGAAGCGAAATCGAGTGGTAGAACAACAGAAGAAGCAGCAAATGAAATGTGTGAGAAACGAATGGCTGATAGAGCGAATCGAAATAGTTTTTATACATCAGCGGCGAAGCCAAAATGGTCTATTCGCAACTTATCTTGATTGGAGGCGTATGAATTGGAAGATAATTATCCAATAAAGAGAATCATAGATGATAGTGGTCATTTTGTAGATTCTTCGTTCGAAAAAGAAATCGATGAAAAATTGGTTAAAGAACTTTATTATCACATGCTTCGTGTTCGCACGTTTGATAGAAAAGCAATTAACTTACAACGTCAAGGTCGTCTTGGAACATACGCTCCATTCGAAGGACAAGAAGCCGCTCAAGTTGGGAGTGCATTAGCGCTTAATGCTGATGACTGGGTTTTCCCAACATACCGCGATCATGGAGCAACCATCACATTCGGAAAAAGTATGACAACAACTTTCTTATATTGGAACGGTCGAGTAGAAGGCTGTGTATCACCACCGGATCGTAATATTTTCCCACCAGCGGTTCCAATTGCAACTCAATTACCTCATGCTGCAGGCGCTGCATGGGCAGAAAAACTTAAAGGAACACAAAACGCATCCATTGCTTACTTTGGAGATGGGGCTACTTCTGAAGGGGATTTCCATGAAGGCTTAAACTTTGCGAGTGTCTTTAAAGTTCCAGTCGTTTTCTTTAACCAAAACAATGGATACGCTATTTCGGTTCCAATTGAAAAACAAATGAACTCGAAAACAGTTGCTCAAAAATCAGCTGCTTATGGAATACCGGGCGTCCGTATCGACGGTAACGATTGTTTCGCCGTGTATTTTGAAACAAAGCAGGCTTTTGATTATGCTCGAACTGGACATGGTCCTACTTTAATTGAAGCAGTCACATGGCGAAAAGGAGCTCATACAACAGCGGATGACCCTTCTAAATACCGACCGGACACACAAGGAAAGGATATTGTCGATCCAGTGACACGATTAGAGCTATTTATGAAAAATTACAACTACTGGGATGAAAAATGGATTGAAGAAATAAAAGAAAAAACAGCCAATGAAATAGATTTAGCAGTAGATGAAATGGAAAAATACCCAGCATCAAAAGTTGAAGATGTATTTGACCATGTATTCGCGGAAATGCCTGCTCAACTAGCCGAACAGAAAGAATCATATCTAGCACACTTACAAAGGCGGTGACATGATGACCCAAATCGTAGAGTCTAAACAAAAAGATGTAAAAACAAGTCAGATGACGATGATTCAAGCAATTAATGATGGCATGCGGGTGTTATTAGAAGAAGATGAGCGAACCATCATTTTGGGTGAGGATATCGGCAAAAATGGTGGCGTATTCCGAGCGACTGAAGGACTTCAGGAACAGTTTGGAGATGAGCGTGTAGTTGATACACCACTATCGGAAGCAGGAATAATTGGTACCTCTGTAGGTTTAGCTGTTAATGGATTTAAACCGATTGCTGAAATACAATTCCTTGGTTTTATTTATCCTGCATATGAACAAATCATGACACATGTTTCTCGTCTACGTATGCGTTCAATGTCTCGATTCACTGTGCCAATGGTTATTAGAGCACCATATGGAGCAGGCATCCGCGCACCTGAAATTCATTCAGATAGTACTGAAATATTATTTACTCATATGCCTGGAATTAAAGTAGTCTGTCCTTCGAATCCTTACGATGCAAAAGGTTTATTAATTGCAGCAATGGAAGATCCAGATCCTGTATTAGTGTTAGAAACAATGAAAAACTACCGATCTACAAGAGAAGAAGTACCTATTGGTCGATACACAGTTGAAATTGGTAAAGGCAAAATTGTACGTAAAGGTTCGGATGTGACACTAATTGCATGGGGTGCCATGATTACAGTTGCTGAAAAAGCAGCACAATTAGCAGAGAAAAATGGAATTCATTGTGAAATCATTGATCTTCGAACTCTTTATCCGATAGATCGAGACATTATTGCTGAATCAGTTCAAAAGACGACGAGAGCAGTCATTATTCATGAAGCTCATCATACTGGTGGACTTGGCAACGATATCGTGTCCATCATCAACGATACTGCTTTCCTATATTTACGTGCCCCAATTGAAAGAGTAACGGGATTTGATGTGCCTGTACCGTTTTTCTCATTAGAAGAACATTATCTTCCGACACCCGTGCGCGTGCTAGAAGCTATAGAAAAAGTGGTCCATTTTTAAGGGGGAAATGACATGCTCGAAGTAAAATTGCATGATATTGGAGAAGGGATGACCGAAGGCGAAATCATTCATTACCTAGTCAAAGTCGGAGATGCAGTTAAAACAGATCAGCCTCTTGTTGAAGTACAAACAGACAAAATGGTAGCAGAACTAACATCTCCCTGCTCGGGTGTCATTAAAGAAATTATCATTGAAGCCGGCGAAACGGTTCGCGTTGGAACAAGTCTCATTTCCATTGAAGCCGATGGAGCTTCCGCGAATATAGAGCATGCTCCTCTTGAATCTAAAGAAAACAAACAAACACAAAGTGAAAAGCCAAAAGTGATAACAAAAAGCACTTCATCATCATTTTCTCGAGTACTTGCCGCACCGTATACTCGGAAAATCGCACGTGAACATGATATTAATATCGAGGATGTTCCAGCCTCTGACCCTTCAGGTAGAGTAACAGAAGAAGATGTATATCGATTCATTAAAGGAGACCAACTTAAAAAAGATACTGAAGAAGTTTCGCATCAAGAGTCCTTTAATAAAGAAACAAGTAAAGAAGTCCCTGATGAAATTCCGTTTAAAGGGATTCGCAAAAAGATCGCTGAAAAGATGACGAAATCTTTATTTACCATTCCCCATGTTACTCATTTTGATGAAATCAATATGACGAACTTATTTAAAATGCGTGCGGATATGAAGGCTTCAGGTGATTCTGTTAGCGTTTCTGCTTTTCTAGTTAAAGCACTTGTCATATGTCTAAAAGATTTCCCGATTTTTAACGCAGAACTTGATGAAGAAAATAGTAGAATTCTCTTGAAAAAGAATTACCATATTGGAATGGCTACAAACACTGAAGCAGGTTTGATTGTTCCTGTCATACATGATGCAGACAAAAAATCGATTAAAGACATTCACATAGAAGTTAAAGGCTTAACCGAGAAAGCGATTACTGGGAAATTACAACCGTTTGAAATGCAAAATAGTACGTTTACGGTAAGTAATGTAGGTCCTCTTGGTAGTACTGGAGCAACGCCAATTATTAACTATCCAGAAACGGCGTTAATTGCTTTCCATAAAACCAAAAAGCAACCTATTGTGAATGACCAAGACGAAATCGTAATCGGTTATATGATGACACTTTCCATGGCATTCGATCACCGGGTTGCAGATGGAGCAACTGCTGTTGCATTTACGAATCGGTTAGCAAGTTTAATTGAACAACCCCATAAACTAATGATGGAGATGATTTAATGGTTGTTGGAGAAATTACACAGCAAAGAAATCTCATCATCATCGGAGGTGGGCCAGGAGGTTACTCCGCAGCCATCCGTGCTGCTCAACTTGGGCTTTCAGTCACACTTATTGAACAGGATGATTTAGGAGGAGTGTGTTTAAACAAAGGGTGTATTCCTTCAAAAGTCTTTACACATGCTGCATCAAAACGTGCTGAGACCTCCCATTTACATGATCTTGGGATAGGTGCTGGTGACGATACCTTTAATTTATCAAAACTCCTCACTTATAAAGATAAAGTGATTAGTGGTTTACGTACTGGTGTAGAAAATTTGTGTAAAGAGAATAAAATAGAAGTCCTTCGAGGAAAAGCAACTTTTCTTGCGGTTAATAAAATTGGTGTGGAAAATGGACATCAATTTGATATTTATGAATTTGAACAAGTGATCATCGCTACAGGTAGTACCTCAAAGATGCCTCAAGGATTCAATGAAACAGGCAAACGGATACTTCTTTCACACAAAATATTTGACCTTATTGAACTACCTGAACATCTGATTGTTTATGGACAAGATTATATCGCCCTTGAAGTGGCATCTACTTTTGCTGCATTAGGTGCAAAAGTTACTGTCCTTTTTGATGATCAGGGTGGCCAAGCATTTGATGAATCGGTTTTTAAGGAACTTAATCGTTTATTTAAACGACGAAAAATAATTATCTATAAAGATATTCAAAATATTTCTATTAATGAATCTACTTTAAATGTTAAAGTTACATTTAAGACAAACAAAAATACGGAAGAATCCATAGAGGGTTCTTACCTGTTTGTTTCAGGTTCAAGTCAACCAAATTTAGAACCTCTAGGTATCAGTCGAATTGGACTTACTCAATCAGAAGGAGGTTTTATCCAGGTAAATGAAAAAATGCAATCTTCAATCGATACCATTTACGCAATTGGAGACGTAACCGAGGGACCGTTATTAGCTGTAAAAGCTATTAAACAAGGCAAAGTCGCCGTCGAATCTATAACTGGACTTAAATCAGAAGTTGATACTACCTTTGTTCCCATAGTTGCTCATACCATTCCTCCTGCTGTTTCTGTAGGTCTAACTGAGCAAGTAGCAAGAGAAGCGGTTATAGATGTTCGAATCAGCCAGTTCTCTCTTGGAGGAAACGGATATGCTTCCATTTCAGGGAAAAAAGACGGCTTTATCAAAGTACTCTCTGATCCCAAAACCGAAATCATTTGCGGGATTCATATGATTGGTGAGGGGGCAGTTGAAATGTCAGGTTCCTTTGTACAATTGCTTGAGATGGCAGCAAAAGAAGAGGATGTAAAATTCCCATTATATGCGCATCCAGGTTTTTCTGAAGGTTTACTTGAAGCGGTTGAAGGATTAATCGGACAAGCCATTCATGCAGCCCCAATGAAAAAGAAAGATTTGCAAACTGTTTAATTCAAATAGCAACTAAGCATCATTGTTTGGTGCACCACGAATCACGTTGCCTCTGAATATTTAGAAATGATTTCTACCTTTAGTTTCAATTATTTAAAATATATATCTAAGTTAAGAGGGGGAAATATCATGTTGAAAAGTTGGATAAAAGTTGGAGTAGTTATTTTAAGTTCAGCGTTACTTCTTGGAGCTTGCGGAGATGACGGCGGAACGACTTCAGAGGGTGAAAATAAGACATATAAAATTGGGATCACTCAAATTGTTGAACATCCATCATTAGATGCTGCTAAAGATGGTTTTAAAAAGGCATTGGAAGACGCTGGAATCGATGCAGAGTATGATGAACAAATCGCACAAGGTGACCCGAGTGCTAGTACAACAATTGCAACGAACTTAGTCAGTGATAATGTAGATTTAATTTTTGCGAATTCGACTCCAAGTGCACAATCTGCAGCAAGTGCAACTTCAGATATTCCGATTGTCTTCACTTCAGTAACGGATGCAGTAGGAGCAGAGCTTGTTGAATCTATGGAAAATCCGGGGGCCAACGTGACAGGTACGATTGACAGCCATCCAGATGCTATACCAAATACATTGAAGTTCCTGAAAGAAGAATTAGGAGCTAAAAAAGTCGGTATGGTCTTTAACTCAGGAGAGCAAAACTCTCGTGCACAAGTTGATGCAGTAAAAGCCATGTTAAAAGACATGGATATGACAGTTGTTGAAGCATCCGTTGCTACTTCTGCTGATGTTAAACAGGCAACCGAATCATTAATTGGTAAAGTAGATTCTTTATACATCATTACAGATAATACAGTTGTTTCTGCACTTGAATCAGTTGTATCAGTAGCTAATGAAAACCAAATTCCGATGATGGTTGCAGAGTTTGATTCTGTAAAACGTGGTGGATTAGCGGCCTATGGATTTGAATACTTTGACATTGGATACGAAGCCGGGGAAATGGCTGTGAAAATTCTTAAAGGTGAAAGCAAACCAGCTGACCTACCAGTTCAAATTCCACAAAAATTAATTTTCACAATGAATAAAGACACAGCATCTGCATTAAATCTTAAAATTAAAGATGAGTGGAAAGCTAAATTAAGTGAATAAACAAAATAGGAGGTGATTCTACATGTTTTCAGCTGTATTTGGCTCTGTAGAGCAAGGAATCATCTATGCAATTATGGCCCTAGGGGTTTATATTTCATTCCGAGTATTAGATTTTCCGGATTTAACGGTTGATGGAAGTTTTGTAACCGGTGCTGGAGTAGCAGCAACGATGATTGTCTTAGGTTACCATCCTTTATTAGCAACAGCAGTGGCCGTTATTATTGGTTTTTTAGCTGGTTGTGTGACAGGTCTTCTGCATACGAAAGGGAAGATCAATGCATTACTCGCTGGAATATTAATGATGATTGCTTTGTATTCGATCAATTTGCGAATAATGGGACTCACTACCGAGAATTCCATAGGCAGACCCAATATCCCGCTCCTCAATGCTGAAACCATTTTTAATCAGTTCCAAGCATTCTGGAGTCCTTTAGGATTCGATACCGTGATTAACAATTTTTTCAGCATGTTAGGCGTACAGCACTTGCCAAGAACATGGGGAACTTTGTTTATTATGACGATTATCGTATTGCTCATTAAGCTAGTGGTTGATTGGTTCTTGAAAACGGAAGTTGGTCTGGCAATAAGAGCAACTGGGGATAATAAAAAAATGATCCGCAGTTTATCAGCCAATACCGACAATCTCATTATTTTGGGTTTGGGATTTTCCAATGCACTTGTCGCGTTCTCAGGAGCCTTGATTGCTCAATATTCTAAGGCAGCTGATATTGGTATGGGTATCGGGATGATTATTATTGGTCTTGCTTCGGTCATTATTGGTGAAGCAATCTTTGGAACAAAAACGATTGTTCGAACGACATTGGCTGTAATCGCAGGTGCTATTATATACCGAGTTATTCTTGGATTAGCGCTTAGAGTTGATTTCCTTGATACAGGAGATATGAAATTAATTACTGCTGTCATCGTAATCGTGGCGCTCATATTGCCGCAATACTTTGATAAAAAACGAGAAAAAAACAGAAAAGCCAAACGACATGCTGAACGCTTGTTAGAATATCAGCAGTCACTAACTAAGGGGGGATCTAAAGTTGCTGAAACTCATCCAGATTAACAAATTATTTAATGAAGCCACACCGGATGAGAAAATTGCGCTAGATCAAATAAATCTCAAATTAAACCCCGGAGATTTTATGACGGTCATTGGTAGCAATGGTGCTGGTAAATCAACGATGTTAAATATGATTTCAGGCGCGTTGTATCCGGATTTTGGTTCAGTAGAAATTTCAGGTAAAGACGTAACAAAATTACCCGAATTTAAACGTTCCAAGATGATTGGAAGGGTCTTTCAAGATCCAATGGCTGGAACCGCTCCAACGATGACAATTGAGGAAAACCTTGCAATGGCTTATTCACGAAACAAACAAAGACGCTTGCGTATAGGTGTTGACAAGAAACGTAGAGAGTTATTCCGTACATCTCTTGAAACGCTTCATTTGAACTTGGAAAATCGATTGAATGCTAAAGTAGGCATGCTTTCAGGCGGTGAAAGGCAAGCACTTTCATTATTAATGGCAACATTCACTCAACCTTCTATTCTATTATTAGACGAACATACGGCAGCACTCGATCCATCGCGAGCGGAATTAATTACGAATTTAACGCAGCAATTGGTAGAAAAAGACCAACTTACTACGTTGATGATCACTCATAATATGCAGCAAGCCCTAGATTTAGGGAACAGACTCATTATGATGGACAAAGGCCAAATTATTTTAGAGTTTGATGCTGAGGAAAAGAAGAAGTTAACCATTCCTAAGTTAATGGAAGAATTTCAACGAATTCGCGGTGAAAAACTTACAAGTGATAAAGCATTACTATCTGTTTAATCCATATCCATTACTAGAATGTTAAGAGTATAGTTTCTTAAATATTAAGAGCGACTCTTCAAATAGTTTGTAGCCTGAAAACTCCAATCTACATGAAGGTCGCTCTTTTTTTCTTGCCAAATTAAGAAACGTAAAACGATAGTTATTGAAACAAGTAACGTAAGTTTCATAACTTGAGGAGTGGAACAAGTGATCAAAGCAAAGATGAAATTTCTAGGTTCCAATGAAGTTGAATCAATCGAAATAGATCCTGTTAATCAAACGTTTAATTTGAAGGATCGTCCATTTAATGTAAATAAAGTTCAAGTTGATATACCTATAACAGGGACCATTTATGGTACTTTATTAAACTTTCAAGGAACAATGGAGCTGTTAGGGAATCAAGTTCATGAAAAACCATATGTTTCCCCGCCAAAAGCTCCAATACTATATATAAAACCGGCCAATACTTTTAATCGAAATGGTGAAGCAATTGTAATGCCAACAGAAGTTACTGCTCTAGAAATGGGTGCTTCTCTCGGCATTGTAATTGGAAAGAAAGCAATCGCAGTAAATGAAGAAACAGCACTAAGCTATATTGCAGGATACACCATTGTAAACGATGTTAGTGTTCCTCATGAAAGTTTGTTTAGACCAGCCGTTCAATACAAAGCCCGCGATGGGTTTTGCCCAATTGGTCCTTGGATAGTTGATCAAGACCAAGTGGATGATCCAGATAATTTGACCATACGTGTCTACATAAATGATGAGTTAAAACAAGAGAACACAACGAAACATTTGATTCGTACAGTATCCCGTTTAGTTGTAGATGTAACAGAATTTATGACGTTGAATCCTGGAGATGTATTACTGGTAGGGGTTCCTGAAAAGCCACCACTAGCTAAAGTTGGAGATAAGGTAAGAATTGAAATAGAGGGAATAGGCAGTTTAGAAAATATCATTGCTGCAGAACATTCATTCATTCGGAGGGATGCACAATGAAAAATGCAAGAGTTTCCTATAACGGTGCTATTCATGAAGCGATTGAGTGGCACGGCAGACTCCAATTAGATGATGGCCGTATAGTCGAACAAAATGATGTCGTTTGGTTAACACCAGTTGTTCCCCGTACAGTGTTTGCATTAGGTCTAAATTACGCAGATCATGCTGCAGAGCTAGCATTTGATGCACCGTCTGAACCTTTGGTGTTCTTAAAAGGATCGAGTACCTTTATCGGTCATGATGCTTATACACGTAGACCAGCGGATGTAACGTATATGCATTATGAATGTGAGCTTGCGGTCATTATCGGGAAAACTGCTCGTCATGTAAAAAAAGAAGACGCTTATGAGTACATTAAAGGATACAGCGTCGCAAATGATTATGCGATCAGAGATTATTTAGAAAACTATTATCGTCCTAATTTAAGAGTTAAAAACCGAGATGGCTGCACACCGTTTGGACCATGGTTAGTTGATGCCAGTGATATTAAAAATCCCATGGATTTGAAATTGACGACTCATGTCAACGACAAACTTGTCCAAGAAGGAACAACCGCAGATATGATCTTCGATATTCCAACACTGATAGAGTATTTAAGTAGCTTTATGACGTTAAGTGAAAACGACGTTATCTTAACCGGAACGCCAAAAGGCTCTGTGGATACGGGGTTTGGAGATGTGGTCATAACAGAAATAGAAGGCATTGGCCGTTTAGTAAATACCATTATCGGAGATGAATCCTTTACCAATAGGTAAGGTGAAAAGGAGGAAATCTATTTGCCGCACTTTATTTTAGAGTACACAGATAATATTAAGGACGAAGCGAATCTTTCTCAACTTTTCGAAAAAATTCATCAAGTTCTTATCGATAGAGGCAATCATTTTCCAGTAGGCGGTATCCGTTCACGAGCAATCGAATTAAACGATTACCGGGTTGCAGATGGCGCGGAAGACGATGCATTTGTCCACATCGTATTTAAAATTGGCGCAGGACGATCTGAAGAAATCAAAAAAGAAGCATGTGACGCTTTATTTGACGTAATAAAAAATCATTTCGCAAGTATGATGTCAAAGCGTTACCTGGCGTTATCTATGGAGTTAATTGAGTTTAGTGAAGCCGGTACCTATAAACAAAATAACATTCATACCAGATTTAATAAGGAATAAGCATCCTGTTAATTTTCGGAATATTTAAAACTATACAATTATTAGGATTGATTAAGGAGTTAATTAAGAATTTTATTGAGGAGGGAATTGAATGGCCGCACGTACAGGCAAAGAATATATTGAAGGCGTGAAAAATAGGAAAACAGAAGTCTGGATTCATGGAGAAAAAGTAGAGGACGTAACTGTTCATCCAGCCTTTAAAAATGTCGTTGAAAGTGTTGCTGGTCTTTATGATTTACAACATGAGAAGGCTGACAAAATGTTATACACTTCTCCAACATCAGGTAAAAAAGTGGGGCTATCTTTTATTGCTCCAAAAACAAAAGAAGACTTGTTTAGACGACGAGAAATGAATTCGGAGTGGGCTGCTTTTTCAGGTGGTATGATGGGTCGCTCTCCTGACTATTTGAACGCGAGCATTATGGCTTTTGGAACAGCAAGTGAGTTTTTTGCACAAGAAGGTGGAGGTAGCGCTCAATTTGCAAAAAACGCGCGTGATTATTATGAATATGCACGAGAAAATGACATTAGCTTAACGCATACGTTAATTCATCCACAAGTAAATAGATCCATGCTAACTCAAGCGGAACAAAAAGATCCGTTTTTATCAGCTCGTATAACGAAGAAGACAGCTGACGGAATCATTGTGAATGGTTGTCGACTTTTAGCTACTCTCGGTGGTATTACAGATGAACTTGTTGTTTTCCCTTCAACTATTAATAAGACACCAGGAACGACAGATGATCCCTTTGCCTTTGCTTTTGCCATTCCAAATAATACACCAGGCTTAAAATTCTTATCTCGTGAGTCTTTCGATTATGGAAAGAGCAAGTGGGATCATCCACTTGGTGCTCGTTTTGACGAAAGTGATGCCATCATTTCATTTGAAGATGTATTTGTCCCATGGGAGCGAGTCTTCGTAAGTGAAAGCACGGATATTTGTAATCGCACGTATACCGAAACGAATGCGGTTATTCATATGACGCATCAAGTCATTGCGAAACATATTGTGAAAACAGAGTTTGTCCTAGGTGTCGTTATAAATATGATGGAAGCTATCGGTATTAACCAATTCATGCACGTGAAAGAAAAAGCGAGCGAAATCATGATTATTTTAGAAGTCATGCGTTCTCATTTATACCGTGCCGAGCATAATGCGAAAATCGATCAATACGGCAACATGACACCGGACTTCGAACCGTTAAATGCAGCCCGCAACTGGTACCCAAAAATGTACCAACGAATGAATGAAATCATCAAAATTTTCGGAGCATCAGGCTTAATGGCACTTCCTACAGAAGCAGACTTTAGCAATGCTGATGTTGGTACTTTAGTTCATCGATATACACAAGGGGCTAATATTAATGGTGAGGAAAAAGTTCAACTATTCCGATTAGCTTGGGATATTTCAATCAGTGCATTTGGGAATCGTCAAGCCCTGTATGAATACTATTTCTTTGGTGACCCAGTAAGAATGTCCAATGCGTATTATGACCAATTCGATAAAGACCCGTACAAAAAAATGGTTAATGACTTCTTAAATAGAACGAAAAAAGAAGCAGGCATATTTTCATAAAACGTGTTCCATTTCTTATATGAAGAAAGGAGATTGAAAGATGCATTTAAAAGAGCAAGAAATAGATGATCGATTATTTCGAAATGCAATGGGCAGTTTTGCAACTGGTGTAACGGTTATTACAACTGAAATTGCAGGCGAGGTTCATGGCATGACAGCAAATGCATTTATGTCAATTTCCTTAAAGCCGAAACTAATTGCAATTAGTGTTGGGGAAAATGCAAGAATGCTAGGGTTCATAAAGGAATCCAAACAATTTGCTGTGAATGTTTTATCGTCAACTCAACAAAATGAGTCAAAACAATTTTCTGGTCAACTGAACTTAGAACATGAAGTACTATTCTCGTCTTATATGGGTGTACCCATTCTTGTAGATGCTTTAGCAGTCATTACATGTGATCTTCATAGCGAATATGTTGTCGGAGATCACACCGTCTTTATTGGCCAAGTAACAGGTATTAAGCTAGATGAAAAAGATCCATTAATTTATAGCCAGGGTAAATACCGCGAATTAAAAGAACTTCAAGACTGACATTCGCTCGATTCATTAATAAAGGAGAAGATACTATTGGCATACGAAGAAGCTAAAAAGAAATTAAGAGGCTCTATTTGTCCAGTCATTACCCCGTTTACTGAAAGTGGAGAAATTGATGAAAAAACATTTGTTGAATTAATTAATTGGCAAATTGAAAGCGGCAGTCATGGTATTTCTGTTACAGGGACGAGTGGAGAACCCAGTTCTTTAACGCTGGCTGAAAGAAAGCGTGTGATGGATTTAGCTAAAGAAACAATTAATGGTCGTGTATTTTTTGCACCAGGTACTGGGTCAACAAACCACGATGAAACAATGGAACTCACAAAATATGCGGAAGAAATCGGCGCTGACGCTGCCATGGTCATTGTCCCTTACTACAATAAACCGAATCAAGAAGCACTGTATCAGCATTTTAAAACGGTTGCAGATTCAGTAACAACCCCTATTATCATCTACAACATTCCAGGACGTTCTGCTGTCAATATGGAAGTACGGACGATGAAAAGATTAGCTGAAGATTGCCCAAATATTGTTGGCGTAAAAGAAGCGAATAAAGATTTCGAACATGTTAATCGCGTATTACTTAACTGTGGAAGAGACTTCCTTCTATATTCAGGAATTGAGCTTCTTTGCTATCCGATGCTCGCAATTGGAGGAGCTGGCTTTATTAGTGCTACAGCGAATGTGGAGCCAGTCAAAGTAGCAGAACTTTATAATGCTTGGGAAGCGGGAGATGTAGCTCGATCACAAAATCTTCATTTTGAATTAATGAACTTAAATGATGTGTTGTTTAAAGACACAAATCCAGGTCCTGTTAAAGTTGCACTAGGGATGATGGGTAAAATTAACCCTAAACTAAGATTGCCTTTAGGATTCCCTTCTGAACAATTAGTAAATGAAGTCCGTGAAACACTGATTGATCTTGG
>JBEVEQ010000123.1:0-15222 GCA_040512715.1 Paenisporosarcina sp.
CCGCTTGTAACGGGAATCAACAGTATAGTCTAACAAATCCTCTATTCAAGAAAAAAACCGTCTCTTCATGAGACGGTTTTAGCTTGTCGACAAAAGTATTTTATCAATAGCGATGTATTGATAGTTTTGAACATACACATCACTCCACCATTGTGACTTGATAAAAGCGGAAGAAACAGTTAGCATTTTTTTCATCTTTTGCTTGCTCAATACGTTGGCAGGGACTACCACGAAGACTCCTGTAGGAAAGCTTGAGCTGAAGAGCCCACAGGTGACGAGAAGGCTGAAGCCAAGCCCACGGAAAGCGGAGTGGTGGTCCCTGCCGGTTTTTATATACAGCGTATTTACTTAAAATCGAGTTTGTCTATAGTCTGAAACCGTCTCTTTATGAGACGGTTTTTTGTATGAAGTAAAAGCAAAAACCATCGTCTCAACAAGTACTATTGACACATTTTTTCAATCGTTGAAAGAATTTATAAAAAAAAGTGGAGGAAAGTGGAGGGATGTGGTACATTAATGACAATAAGTGGGGTGACTAGCATGTTCATGGGAGAATATCAACATAGCGTTGATGCGAAAGGTCGTCTAATAATACCTGCAAAATTTCGCGAGCACCTCGAAGAGACTTTTGTTATAACAAGAGGTCTTGATAACTGCTTATTCGGCTATCCTATGAATGAATGGCGAAAACTCGAAGAAAAATTGAAAGCACTCCCTGTAACTAAGAAAGATGCACGAGCATTTACTCGATTCTTCTTCTCTGGTGCAACAGAAGTGGAAATTGATAAACAAGGTCGTATTAATATTCCGAGCAATTTGTTATCACATGCCCACGTTGAAAAAGAATGTATTGTGCTTGGCGTTTCTAACCGAATTGAAATATGGGCGAAAGATTCTTGGACAACCTATTTTGATGAATCTGAAGACTCATTTAATGACCTAGCTGAAAATATGATTGGTTTTGATATTTAGAAATCGGAGGAAGGCTAAAATCGTACCATCGTTGCTCCTGCGGTTACTCGTCGCAAAAAAAGAGCTAAGAATTTTGGCACGACACCTTCATGACTCACTTCCTGTGAGCCTCGAGCTCGGCTTTGAAATTAGACACTAAACGAAACGAAGGAGGACGAGAAGTTGTTCAACCATACAACCGTATTACTAAAAGAAACTGTAGACGGATTGAACATTCGTCCTGATGGAATCTATGTAGACTGTACCCTTGGAGGAGCAGGTCATAGTGAATACTTAGTACAACAGCTCAATGATGGAAGACTCATTTGCTTTGACCAAGATACGACAGCTATTGAACATGCAAAAGTTCGATTAGCAGATCATCTCCATAAAGTAACCTTTGTACACGCGAACTTTAGAGAATTAAAAGAGAAACTTCTTGAAATTGGGATTGAAAAAGTAGATGGAATTTTATATGACTTAGGCGTATCATCGCCGCAACTCGATACACCAGAACGAGGTTTTAGTTATAATCACGATGCACCATTAGATATGAGAATGGATACCACTGCAACTTTAACTGCGTATCACATAGTGAATGAATGGGATTTCAATGATTTGGTACGAATTTTTTATCGTTATGGAGAAGAAAAATTCTCTAAGCAAATTGCTCGAAAAATTGAAGAAGCGAGAAAGATTGCTCCAATTGAAACAACATTCCAATTAGTCGAATTAATAAAGGACGGTATTCCGGCGCCCGCAAGACGAAAAGGCGGACATCCAGCAAAACGTATATTCCAAGCCATTCGTATTGCAGTTAATGACGAACTAGGAGCCGCTGAAGATTCTCTACAAGACGCATTAGAGATGCTTGCAGTAGGTGGACGTATTAGTGTCATAACTTTCCACTCTCTAGAAGATCGAATTACAAAAACCATCTTTAAGGAAGCAGCATCTTACCCGGATTTACCACCGAACCTGCCTGTTATTCCTGAAGGGATGCAGCCTAATTTTAAATTAATTACAAGAAAACCTATACTTCCTAGCGAAGAAGAATTGCTTCACAATAACCGCTCTCGATCAGCAAAACTTCGAATAGTAGAAAAAATAAAGGATGAAGGACGTGTTTAAATGGCAATGCATGCGAGAAGTCAACAAACATACATAAAACAACCTGTCGTATACCCACAACCGACAATCCAACCCCCAAAAAAACAAGAACGTAAAGTTTTTACAAAGGGTGAAAAAGTATTATTATTATTGTTCGTAGCAGTCGTGACGATGTTCAGTGTGATGATTTTGCAAACGCAAGCAGGCATCAATGCTTCAACTCAAGAAATTCAGTCGATTAATCAACAGATAGAAGAAACAAAAAAACAGAATACTGATTTGTCCATTCAAGTAAGTGAACTTTCGACATATGAACGTATATGGGAAAAAGCGAAAGACCTCGGCTTGAAACTGAACGAGCAAAATGTGAAGGTTGTAACGGGACAATGAAAAAGAAATTTCGATTTCAATGGGGAGCCTTTCTAATGTTTTTGTTTTATGGAGGGCTCTTTTTTATGTTGTTGTCACGGATGATTTTCATCCAAGTCACTGGTGAAGCGGAAGGGCAAGCACTTGCTGCAAAAGCGGCTGCAAAATATGAACGTGAACAAATTATCAATGCGAGTCGGGGAAAAATAGTTGATCGTAATGGTGAAATAATTGCTGAAGATACATTAAGCTATCGTTTAGTAGCAGTATTAAGCCCTGAGGCTACTGCAAACCCCAAAAAACCTAAACACGTAAATGATATTGAGAAAACCGCTGAAATATTAGCTGCCAATCTACCATTATCAAAAGAAAAAATTATTGAACGTCTATCAAAAGATGGCGTGTATCAAGTGGAATTTGGAAAAGCAGGACGTGATATTAGTCATGAAATTATGACGAAAATCAGTCAGCAAAAGCTACCAGGAATCGTATTTGTGAGAGACTTAAAACGATTTTACCCAAACGGTACATTCGCTTCCCATCTCATTGGTTTTGCTCTTAAAGAAGAAAATAAAGACGGTACCTTTGATACTGTGGGTAAAATGGGATTAGAACATATTTACAATAAGCAATTAACAGGCACCGATGGAAAAATACAATATGATAGTGACTTATGGGGTTATTTACTTCCTAATTCAAAAGAAATGGTATCACCAGCGAAAAACGGTTATAACATTCATTTAACTTTGGATAAAACCATTCAAAACTTTTTAGAAGATGCAATGAGTAGAGTACAAGAACAATATAATCCGGAAAAAATAGTGGCGATGGTGGCTGATCCAAATACCGGGAAAATATTAGCAATGAGTCAACGACCTTCCTTCGATCCCGAAACTCGTGAAGGTTTAACTACGAATTGGTTAAATGAAACCATTGAAAATACGATAGAACCCGGTTCTACAATGAAAACCTTCACAGTTGCTGCTGCAATGGAAGAGAAAAAGTGGGATCCGAACGCATGGTATCAATCGGGTAAATACACGTTATACGATCGGACAATTCGAGATCATAACCGCAAAGGTTGGGGCTCTATTACTTATTTAGAAGGCTTTCAACGCTCTTCCAATGTTGCAATGGCATACTTACTAGAACGTTTAGGGGATGAAAAATTCCTTAGCTATTTAGATGCATTCGGTTTTGGCAAAAAAACAGGTATTGATTTACCTAACGAAGCAAGCGGTAAAATTATTAGTCAATATCCGAGTG
Source organism: Paenisporosarcina sp. (assembly GCA_040512715.1). GTDB lineage: Bacteria > Bacillota > Bacilli > Bacillales_A > Planococcaceae > Paenisporosarcina. The sequence goes on from JBEVEQ010000123.1 coordinate 3,697, forward strand.
ACAGACTTGTTTCAACTTTCGGACAAGGCTCAACAGTTACACCTATGCAATTAATACAAGCAGAAACAGCGATTGCAAATGATGGAGTTATGATGCAACCATATGTAATCGAAAAAATCGTTAATCCGTCTAACGATGAGGTGATGCATGATTCAAAGCCTAAGGAAGCGGGTAAACCGATTTCTGAGGAAACAGCTAAACACATGAGAGAATTACTTGCTTCTACAGTCACTTCTGAAAATGGAACTGCAAAAAGGTTTCAACTATCAGATTACACAGTGGCAGGGAAGACAGGGACCGCAGAGATTCCAGATGATCGAGGAAGATATCAACATGGGTATGAAAACTATTTATATTCATTCCTAGGTATGGCTCCTGCTGAAAATCCTCAGTTAGTTGTGTATGTTGCTGTTTCAAAGCCTAAATTAAAAGATACAGAGGTTGGGTCAATCCCAGTTTCAGAAATTTTTAAATCAGTTACTGAAAATGGATTGAAATACATGAATATTAAGCCGAAAGAAGTTGTTCGAACACCACCTGTGTCAATTCATTCATTCATTGGACAAAATGCTAAAGACGTACAAACGAAATTAGAAAATCAACAAATTAAGACGATTATCATTGGGGATGGTGGGGAAATAAAGAACCAGTACCCTTTGGGAGTAACAGAAGTTTTACAGGGTAGTGTGGTTATTTTAAAAACAGATGGTCCAATCGTGATTCCAGACTTTAAGAGCTGGTCTAAACGTAATCTCATGATTTATGAAAGTTTAACAGGGATTCCTTTTGAAATAGTAGGAGACGGTTTTGTCGCAACTCAAAGCTTATCACCAGGTACTGTCATTAAAGATAAAGGTCCGATTGTATTAAAATTAGAAACACCTGAACAGACAAATGTTAAAGTCGAAATTCCTGAAAATAGTGAAGAAGAAAAACTCCCGCAGGATTAATCATTGAATAGGCATTCCTTTTTAGTCATACGTTGTTAAAAACAAGGTGTGGATAAAATGAAAACAGGAATGCCTTATCGAATGAAAATTAGATTGCGGACAATGGTTCTTCTATTTTTCTGCTTAGCCATATTATCCGTTGTGAAATTAGTTCATGTTCAATTTTTTCAATTCCAGTTCTTGTCTCAAAAAGCTGAAGAGAATTGGGATCGTGAAATCCCTTTTTCGCAAACAAGAGGAAATATTCGTGATCGACATGGTGAATTAATCGTAGGTAGTAAATTGGCTCCGACCATTTATTTTATGCCAGCCCAAAATGATGAAATTGAAAAAGCATCTAAACAATTAAGTGATGTACTAGGTGTTGAGTCGAATGTCTTATTTGAAAAAATGAATAAACGAGAATTTTTAGTTAAACTGGCACCTGAAGGAAAAAATATAGATGTCAAACAAGCATTACATATTCAATCTCTGCAAATTCCCGGAGTTTACACGGGAGTAGATTATGTTCGCAACTATCCTTACGGGGAATTGCTATCACGCTTACTCGGATTTACAGGTTATGATCATCAAGGATTAGCTGGATTAGAGTTTCAATACGATCAACAAATGACTGCAGTTAAATCGAACTTGAGATTATTTACTGATGCTAAAGGTAATAACTTACCGCATGTGAATGACGATTGGAAAGAAGGAAAAGAAGGTTCATCTCTTGAACTAACTATTGACTTAGATGTTCAACAAATTATGGAACGAGAATTATCTCAGGCTATGATTAAATATGAGGCGGATCAAGCCCTTGCTATTGCGATGAATCCTAAGACAGGTGAAATATTAGGACTTTCATCTTTCCCAACTTTCCATCCTTTACAATATGACAAAGTAAGTCCTAGCGTATATAATCAGAACTTGCCGGTATCAATGACATTCGAGCCAGGCTCTACATTCAAAATCATTACACTAGCAGCTGCCCTTGAAGAAGGCAAAGTCAATCTTCAAAATGAGCACTTTTACGATCCGGGATACAGTATTGTAGAAGGTACCCGGCTCCGGTGTTGGAAAAGGGTAGGACATAAACATCAATCTTTTTTAGAAGTTGTGGAGAATTCGTGCAATCCTGGTTTTATCGAAATGGGCCAACGTGTGGGACGCGAAAAGTTGTCGCAATACATTCGTGATTTTGGATTCGGTCAAAAAACTGGTTCTGCGATTGCAGGGGAATCCACAGGCATATTATTTTCAAAAGAATCATATGGTCCGGTGGAGCATGCAACCACATCCTTCGGCCAAGGGATTTCTGTTACTCCATTACAACAAGTGCAAGCAGTTTCTGCGGCGGTTAATGGAGGTATTTTATATCAACCATATGTTGTGAAACGAGTGTATAACGAAGAAACAGGAATTGTAGAAATGGAAAATAGCCCCAAAAAGGTACGACAAGTGATTTCTGAGAAAGCTTCAAAAGAGGTTCGAGAAGCACTTGAGTCAGTAGTGGCTAAGGGATCGGGAAGAAATGCATTCCGAGACTTTATGAGAATCGGTGGAAAAACCGGAACCGCACAAAAAGCTGTTAATGGTCGATATGTTGAAGGGAATTATATTGTTTCGTTTATCGGTTTTGCACCAATAGACGACCCTGAAATTGTTGTATATGTAGCTATTGATAATCCAAAACATACTATTCAATTCGGTGGTGTCATTGCCGCACCTATTGTTGGTCAAATCATTGAAGATTCTGCCCCGTATATTGGATTTGAAAAAAGATTGAAACAAATCGAGAAAGAATATCGATGGGGTGACCGATTAGAAGCTCGAGTACCATCACTTGTTGGAGAAAACAAAGAAATTGTTATGGATATGAATGAACCTTTTCGTATCGAATGGCATGGAACTGGTTCAATCATTGAAGCTCAGCTTCCGGAAGCGGGAAGCAAGCTTTCTATTGATGGCACGATTCATCTTTATTTACGCGAATAATATGTAAAGATTTTCAGTTATCATAATTAGTAAACTGTTATGAAATTTAATGTGAATAAACTAAGCAAAATAAAAAAGATAAAACTTTACCAAGGTTTTGAAGGAGAATACATATGACACTCGCCACAACATTAATGATAATTGCCGTTGGCTTCATGTTAACGGTACTATTAACACCTTTATTTATACCTGCTTTAAAAAGAATGAAATTCGGTCAAAGTATTCGAGAAGAAGGACCTAAATCGCATATGAAAAAAGCGGGTACACCGACAATGGGCGGTCTAGTCTTCTTAATTTCAATTGTCCTAACAACTTTAGGTGTATCCTTGTATTTTAATATGCTGACAACTCAAACGGTTGTGTTACTTTTAGTGCTGGTCGGATTTGGATTGATTGGATTTCTTGATGATTTCATCAAGGTAGTTCTTAAGCGGAATTTAGGATTAACTTCCTTACAAAAGTTAGTAGGGCAAATCATTTTAGCCATCGCTGCTTTTTTCTTATTAAAACCAGGTCCGTCTTTTACTTCTTTAACGATTCCTTTTACGGATTGGTCGATTGATATAGGAATTGCTTATGTAGCGTTCATGATTTTTTGGTTAGTAGGTTTTTCAAATGCAATCAATTTAACTGATGGATTAGACGGTCTTGTTTCAGGGACGGCGTCTATTGCATTCAGTGCTTTTGGTGTTATAGCACTTGTGTATGAACAACAAGCTGTAGCTATTTTTGCGTTTGCAGTTACCGGCGCACTTTTAGGGTTTTTGATTTTCAATGCAAATCCCGCCAAAGTGTTCATGGGGGATACAGGCTCATTAGCATTAGGTGGAGCTTTAGCGATGCTATCAATTTTAGTGAAACAAGAATTGTTATTACTTTTAATCGGAATTGTTTTTGTGGCAGAAACATTGTCGGTTATTCTACAAGTAATTAGTTTTAAAACGACAGGTAAACGAATTTTTAAAATGAGTCCACTACACCATCATTTTGAATTATCAGGATGGTCAGAATGGAAAGTTGTCGTTGTTTTTTGGTCAACTGCTTTCTTAGCTGCGTTTATTGCCGTTATGTTGGAGGTGATGTAAATGAAACTGACAAATGAATTTACATCCAAAAAAGTTTTAGTGCTTGGATTAGCAAAGAGTGGTGTAGCGGCGGCTGAATTGCTTCACAAACTGGGAGCTTTTGTAACCGTCAACGATGCAAAACCATTTGAAGAAAGTCCAGATGCGCAGCAACTATTAAGCAAAGGAATTACAGTTATTTGTGGTAGACATCCAGAGGATTTATTAAACGAAGGATTTGAATTAGTCGTTAAAAATCCGGGGATTCCGTATCATAACCCGATTGTGGCAGATGCCATTGAACGGAATATTCCAGTATGGACTGAAGTGGAGCTTGCGTATCGAATAAGTGAGGCACCATTAATCGGAATCACAGGTTCTAATGGAAAAACGACTACTACAACATTATTATTCCATATGCTTAATCAAGGTGGATTGAAGCCTTTAATCGCCGGTAACATTGGAACAGTGGCATGTAAAGTGGCAGAAGAAGCTACGTCTGATCAAATTATTGTAACCGAACTCTCATCTTTCCAATTAATGGGAACAGAAACCTTTAAACCGAAGATTTCAATTTGGACAAATTTATACGAGGCACATTTAGATTATCATGGATCATTTGATGAATATGGGGAAGCGAAATTTGCTGTAACGAAGCATCAAGATGCTTCAGATTTATTTATCTATAATCAAGATCAAGAAGATGTAGCTAAATATGCAAAACGAACGAAAGCCGAATTGATGCCTTTTACAACAAAAGGGAGAACCGTTGAAGGAATCAGTGCGGATGCAGACTATGTTTATTTAAATGGGGAAGAATATGTTGCTAGAAAACAAATAGCTCTTCCTGGAGAACATAATTTAGAAAATGTATTAGCTGCCATTGCTGCTGCTACTACCTTAGATTGTCCAAAAGAAACTATCTTACATGTTTTGTCGTCATTTACAGGTGTAAAACATCGAACCCAATTTGTTCGAGATTGGAACCAGCGTAAATTTTACAATGATTCTAAAGCAACCAATACTCTAGCTACAAAGAGTGCAATTGCAGCATTTGAGGATCCTGTAATTTTATTAGCAGGTGGATTGGACCGAGGGCATTCGTTTGAAGAGTTAAGACCTTATATGAATCGTGTCAAAGCCTTGATTTCTTTTGGAGAAACAAGTGAACGATTAAAAGAATTTGCTGAATCATGTGGAGTTTCTCAAACCTTCATGGTGAATGATGTGAAAGAAGCCGTCCATTTAGCTTCAGAGATTTCTGTTCCTCAAGATATTGTCTTGCTATCACCTGCATGCGCAAGTTGGGACCAGTATCCAAATTTTGAATTGCGCGGTGACGATTTTATTTCAGCTGTTTTTAACTTAAATGATTGATAAATAGACCATACGAAAGGATGCCGATCCTGCAATTTAAACCCATAAATACATTTTTGATTTTAAGTCTGATATTAACAGGTATTGGACTCAGTTTTGTCTATTCAGCGGGCTCTTACTGGGGCAAAGTGCATTATGGAGATAGTATGCCCTTTTTCTGGAAACAAGCCATATACGGATTCCTAGGGTTGCTGGGAGCTTTATTTTTATATAAAGCTCCCATGACCCATCATTCAACTTTTTGGAAGGTCATGTACGGTTTAGCTGTAGCATTATTATTTGCTGTTTACATTCCAGGTCTTGGAGTCGTGCGAAATGGTTCGCGTAGTTGGATTCAAATTGCTGGATTCAGTATTCAGCCGGCTGAATTTGTCAAAATAGCAGTAATTGCTTATTTATCTACGTTGTTAGCCAAATCTGCTCACGTGAAAATGAAATGGAAATTTTCCCATCTTATTATTTGTTTAGCACCTGCAGGCATTATATTAGTTCAGCCTGATTTTGGGTCTGCGTTCTTACTGATTATTGGTGCCTTTGCATTATTGTTTATAGCAGGATATCCTATGAAGTTTTTTATGGTTATTGGCGTTTCAGGCATTCTTTCGATTGTTGGTTTAATTTTATCTGCACCTTATCGATTAAAACGCATTGAGGCTTTTATTAATCCTTGGGAAGATCCACTAGGTAGTGGTTTTCAAGGTATACAGTCTTTACTAGCAATTGGTCCTTCTGGATTATTCGGTCATGGATTTGGACAAAGTAGACAAAAGTTTTTATATCTTCCTGAACCCCAGAATGATTTTATATTTTCAATTATTGTTGAGGAAATGGGGTTCATAGGAGCGGTTGTGTTAATTGCTTTATTTTTTATGTTTCTCTATACCGGTTATAGGTTAGCTGTTCTTTCATCCACTCCAATGGGATCGATGGTGATAGCAGGTTTTATTAGTATGATGGGGAGTCAAATCTTTCTTAATATAGGTGTTGTCATTGGTTTATTTCCTGTAACAGGTGTAACCTTGCCTTTTATAAGCTATGGGGGAACATCTTTATTCTCCACTTGGTTAATAGTTGGTATTATTCTTCATTTTTCAAAAGATTTCAGTAAGTAAGGAGGAGGCATAACGTGGAAAAAATAATCGATATAGAAGACAGAATCCCAACTTTGCGAGAACGTCGAAAAAAAAGAACGAACAGAAAATTCACGTTATTGCTAGTCCTTTTCCTTGTAACATTATTGGGTCTCCTCTACTTCCAATCTCCGTACAGCTTGGTTCAAAAAATTCATGTAGATGGAGCAACTTTAGCGTCTAATGAATCGTATATTAAGAAGAGTGGCATCGAAACAGGACAATCGATGTGGGAAATTAGGACAAGTTCTGCCGAAAAAGCCATTCAATCTAATGATTGGGTAAAATCTGTAACCGTAAAAAGAAGTGGACTAACTACGGTACATATTCATGTAGAAGAATGGGTAAAAGTCGCTTATATGGAAACAGAAAATGATGTTCAAATGGTTTTAGGTAACGGCAAACTTTTTCAAACCATTGATGAATTACCACCTATTGATGCACCATTGCTAAGTGGCTTTAAGGATAAATCGGTGCGCTTACGCTTAGTAAAAGAACTAGCAGATCTGGATGCAAATATCTATTCAATGATTTCTCAAATTAAATCGGATCCATCAAAATCCGATCCTTATCGAATTCGCATATTTATGAATGATGGCAATGAAGTGCGAGCGATTATTCCTACCTTTGCAAAAAAAATTAATTATTACCCATCTTTACTCGCTCAAATTGAAGGGTCTGAAAAAGGTGTTTTTGATCTAGAGGTAGGTTCATTCTTCCAATCTTATTCAGATATGTATAATCCACAACCTTTAGAGGAGGCCGAAGATGACGAACCAGCAGAAGAGTAAGAATCGCAGTTTAGTAAATAAACGTATTATTTTTTCCATTGTTTGTTTAGTGCTCGGGTTTATCCTCGCCTATTCTTATAGTTTGTCAAGTGCAAAAAAATCGAGTGGCATAAATAGTGGTTCAGGTTATTTCGATCAAGAAGAACGCTATCGTGAAGATTTGATTAAACAAAAAGAACGTAATAAGGAATTAGCAGATGAACTAGTAGCTCGACAAAAAGAAGTTAGGAATATTGAACAATCTTTAGTGGGAAGTGAAGAAAGGTACGATAGTTTGATAAAAGAAGCCGAAGATCTTCGACTTCTTTTAGGTGATATACCCTCAACGGGGGAAGGAGTAAAAGTTCAGTTGCAGGATGCAGAGTATGATCCAGTTTCTGAAAATCCAAATGATTATATTGTTCATGAAAGCCATGTTTTCAAAGTGTTGAATGAACTTAAAATATCGGGTGCTGAAGCGATTGCTATCAATGGACAACGACTTCATGCAAATTCTTATATTAAGTGTAATGGCCCAGTAATTACAATTGATGGGAAACAATTTCCTGCACCATTTGTGATTGAAGCAATAGGGGACTCCGAAGTGCTTATTCCATCATTAGAACTAAGCGGTGGTGTTTTGGATCAATTAATCAATGATAATATTATTGTAACGATTGAAGAAAACAATAAAGTGACCATGCCGGCACTTTAATTATTGGCTAAGCTATACCATGCTTTTGATTTTCGTTACAACGTACTTTCATGTTTCCGCATCGCTACGCTAGCTTCGCCGCAAAGAAAAGCCTCAAACAACTTTTGAGCCTTTTCTTTCCTGTGGGAAAGCGAGACAGTCGAGACCCCGCAGAACCACAAAGGAACAAAGGCTAAGTACGCCACCTCGCGAGCGCAACGCCTTCGTGACCAACGTCCTGTTGGCATGAGGAGACTCGAAGTTCGCCCACGGAAAGAGCAGCTGTTTTGCGGAATATCAACAACAACATTTAACATGCCTAATTAATTTAAGAGATTCCCAATGACGTTAAACAGTCTAAAATATGTTTGGAAAGGAGCGGTTAGATGAAACAGGGCGTTTATATTCGATTTACTTTTATTTTACTTATAGTCGGTTTCATGATTGCCGTTCAATATAATACTGTGCAACAACCAGAAGAAAGGGATACTCGAGATATTTGGGAAATTCGTCAAGAGTTATCTATGGAGAAAAAACTTCACTCAGAATTGTTGTCAAATATCCGTTCCCAAAATGAAACCATTATGAAATATGAAAATCTTCAAAGTGAAAGTCCAGCTCGAGCATTAAATGACACACTTGAAAACTTACGTGCACAAGCAGGTTTAACCGAAATAACCGGGCCAGGGTTAGTTTTAACGATTGAACCGTCGTTAGAAGGTCAAGTATTTGGTGAAACAGTCACATCGATTTCTCCTGATTTACTCGATCGATTAATTAATGAAATTAATCGATTCAATGGACATTATATAGATGTTGATGGAAAAAGAATTGTAGCGACTACTCCTATTCGTGATATTAATGGCCAAACGACGGTAAATGGTTTAAACGTACGAACACCACCCTTTAATATTCGAGTAGGAACAGATACGCTTGAAGATGCGAAAATGCTTTATAGTTATCTTCAATCTTCTATGATTGCAGACGATTTTTTCATTGATAATTTAACCTTAACCATTGAAGAACCAATAACTGATTTAACTATTCCTGCCTATAATCAAAAAATTAAAATAAACTATTTATCAGAAGCAACGGAGAGTGATTAAAAATGTGGTTGCCCTTACTTGGATTAGTCTTAGGAATTTCACTTGGTTTGCTTACGGATATACATATACCCACTATTTATGAAAATTATTTGTCGATAGCAGTTCTTGCCGCACTAGATACCTTATTCGGCGGAATCCGTGCACAACTTCAACATGTGTATGACGACAAAGTTTTCGTATCTGGATTTTTCTTTAACATTGTTTTAGCTGCTGGTTTAGCCTTTTTAGGTGTTCATTTAGGAGTCGACTTGTATTTAGCGGCAATATTCGCTTTTGGCGTACGTCTTTTCCAAAACATTGCAGTTATCCGGAGAATTTTATTAACAAAGTGGGCAGAAAGAAAAGGGCAAATTGAGTAAAAACAGTAGAATAGAAGGAAAATTTACAACTTTTAGCGATTTTACTTAGACAAGCATGTAATAATGCAATAGAATGAGGAGTAAAGAGTTGTTGAAGGAGGTGCCACGGTTTGAATCACACAGAATTATATGTTTCCCTAGATATAGGATCATCGTCTATAAAAGTATTAATCGGTGAAATGACTAATGGATCCCTTAATGTAATTGGTGTAGGGAATGTAAAGTCAAACGGAATACGTAAAGGTGCCATTGTTGACATTGATGCAACTGTGCAATCTATTAAAAAAGCAATTGATCAAGCTGAAAGAATGATAGGAATGTCTATTAATGAAGTGGTTTTAGGAATTCCTGCTAATCAAGCGATGTTACAGCATGTTAAAGGTGTAGTCGCAGTTAATAGTGAAAATCGTGAAATCACAGATGATGATTTAGATCGTGTAATGGAATCCGCGCAAGTAATGTCGATTCCACCTGAAAGAGAATTAGTAAATTTAGTACCAAAACAATTTGTAGTAGACCATTTGGATGAAATAAAAGATCCACGAGGAATGATTGGTATCCGTTTAGAGATGGATGGAACCATGATGACAACCTCTAAGACTATTTTACATAATGTCTTGCGCTGTGTTGAGAGAGCTGGTTTGAACATTCGTGAAATTTACTTGCAACCACTCGCTTCTGGATACTTCGCTTTGTCTGATGATGAAAAAAATCATGGGACAGCTTTTATTGATATTGGTGGCGGTTCAACAACCATTTCTATTTTCCAAGATGGTCAGTTGTCGCATACCTCTGTTTTACCTGTAGGTGGAGATCATGTAACAAAAGATTTATCGATTGTTTTGAAGACTCCTACAGAACAAGCAGAAAAAATTAAACATCAATATGGACATGCCTTTTACGATGATGCATCAGATGATGAGTTGTTCGAAGTTCCTGTTATTGGTGCGGATACGAAAGAACAGTATAGTCAAAGATACATATCTGAAATTATCGGCGTGCGATTAGAAGAACTTTTCGAAATGATTTTAGAAGAGTTTTATCGTATGGGTCTTCAAGACCTTCCTGGTGGCGTCGTAATATCCGGTGGTGTTGGGAAATTAGAAGGACTTTCACAGTTAGCACGACATATATTGCAAACTCGTGTACGCTTGTATACGCCAGAGTACATTGGGGTGCGCGAGCCACAATACGCAACCGCAGTAGGCTTAATACGTTACGCTTACATGGAAGATATGTTTTTTGGTCGTTTAGGCGGCAGTAGCGCATTAGTTCAATCACGTAAACCCGAACAAATTCCTGCTACTTCAAAGAAACAAAAACAAGTACATGTTCAACAAGAGAACAAAGAAGGCGTAATGGGGAAAGCGCGGAAGTTCCTCGACAAATTCTTTGAATAAAAACTGGTAATAGACTAAGAGCTACTTAAGGAGGAAATGCGATGTTGGAATTTGACACGAGCGTAGATCAACTTGCAGTCATCAAGGTCATTGGTGTCGGTGGCGGCGGTAATAACGCTGTAAACCGAATGATTGAACATGGCGTACAAGGTGTAGAATTTATAGCGGTAAATACAGATGCACAAGCGTTAAATCTTTCAAAAGCTGAAATCAGACTTCAAATTGGAGCGAAGCTTACAAGAGGACTTGGAGCTGGAGCAAATCCGGAAGTTGGAAAAAAAGCAGCAGAAGAAAGCAGAGAACAAATTGAAGAAGCACTTCGTGGAGCAGATATGGTTTTTGTAACTGCTGGAATGGGCGGAGGAACAGGTACTGGAGCAGCTCCTGTAATCGCTCAAATAGCACGTGAAATTGGTGCGCTTACTGTTGGTGTTGTTACTCGTCCATTCACATTTGAAGGCCGTAAACGTTCGACACAAGCAATTGGTGGAATTGGGCAAATGAAAGAAGCTGTAGATACACTAATCGTTATTCCTAACGATCGCTTACTTGAAATCGTTGATAAAAACACGCCAATGTTAGAAGCGTTCCGTGAGGCAGATAATGTGTTACGACAAGGTGTTCAAGGTATTTCTGATTTAATAGCTGTACCAGGTTTAATTAACTTAGACTTTGCTGATGTAAAAACAATTATGTCTA
>JBEVEQ010000225.1:0-4447 GCA_040512715.1 Paenisporosarcina sp.
GACCCCACAGCGAGCTTAAAGGAACGAAGACTAAGGTCGCCACCTCGCGAGCGCAACGTCTTCGTGACCAACATCATGTTGGCCTAAGGAGACTAACGGACCGCCCGCGCAAAGCGTCCGTCTGTAACGAAAATTAGTTTAACAGAGCTTAAAATTAAAAAGTCGCCCGATTTCTCGGACGACTAATTCAAAATTATAATGACACTTCTTTTAATATGCTTGAAGGTGCTAATTCAGCTTCTTCTAAAAGTACATTTAGTTCAGCATCCGCTTCTTCGAATTTTGCATTCGCTTCATCTAATACTACTTCGCCTTCAGATGCTAATGCTTCTGATTTCATCGTATAAGATTCTTGCATTTTTGTTAATGCACTTGAAATTTCTTTTTCTTGTTTAGATAACGCTGCAGGAATTTCAATTGCTTGAACTGCCGCAAGAGTTTCATCTGCAGATGTTTTGGCAGCTGCTTTCAATGAAGTTAATTCTTCCCCTTCAGGTAAGGCTTCTTTCGCTTGAGCAGCTTCGAATGAGTTCAAATCAGTATCTGCTTGATTGATTGTTTGAGAAATCGATAGGTAAAATTTCATGAGATCAATTGTCGTATCTGTTTTTTCTTCTTTTGGTGTCGCATTCGTAGTGGTAGCCGCTTCGTCCTCGTTAGATGCACAAGCAGCAAGAATCATTGAAGTTGCAGCAAGTAATAAAAGTAGTTTTTTCATAATATACAGTCTCCTTTAAAATCGTCTATGACGTTTGTTATCCTATCATAGTAAATTCGACCTGTAAATAAGACAGTGAATAGTCGGAATAGACCTAATATTAAGATTCTTTTTTATCTGTTAACTTTGATTTACCACGTATAAAACGATCAAATATCATGGAAAGCGCTCTGTCTACAGTTACATTAGTTGCAGTACCAAAGCTATCCTGTGCTAGGTAAAGTGCCATCATTAACGCAATCATCGTTCACTAAATCCTAGAATTGAGCTTAGTAAACCAATCGTCGCCATAATTGCTCCACTTGGAACTCCCATGCAGCAATCACTGTAATACCTAACATATAGATAAAGGAACAATTACATTTATTGCTACTAGTAATGCCATGAAACCAGCTATTAATGTTGATGACTTGCTTAATAGGTGGAATAGTCAAATATGATAAACAAAAAGACGTCGGATTTCCCGACGTCTTTTATTACTATTTAGTAACAGGTACGACTGAGCCGCCCCATTCTTCTAAAATAAAGTCTTGAATTTCTTTTGATGTCAATACTTCAACTAAAGCTTTGATTTCTTCATTATCTTCATTACCTGATTGAACAGCAATAATATTTACATAAGGTGAATCTGAATTCTCAATCGCAATTGAATCCTCTAAAGGATTAAGACCAGCATCAATCGCGTAGTTTGAGTTAATCAATACCGCATCACCCTCTTCATTTTCATATAATTGAACTAGAAGAGCTGCTTCATATTCAGCTTCAAATTTAAGGTTTTTTGGATTATCGACAATATCTTTTACTTCAGCTTTTGTTTTATCAATACCTTCTGCAAGAGTAATTAAGCCCTCTGCTTCTAGCATTGAAAGAATACGTCCATGATCAGCTACAGAGTTACTAATAAGGATTGACGCACCTTCTGGAAGATCTTCTAAAGAATCATATTTTTTGGAGTAAACACCAATCGGTTCAATGTGGATTCCACCAGCGTTTGCAAAATCATAACCATGATCCGCTTTTTGAGACTCTAGATAAGGTATATGTTGGAAATAGTTAGCATCTAAGTCACCGTTCTCTAAGTCTTCATTTGGAAGGATATAATCTTGATATGTTTCAATTACAAGATCAATTCCTTGTTCTTCAAGAAGTGGTTTTGCTTGTTCTAAAATTTCGGCATGTGGCACATTTGAAGCACCAACAACTAATTCTTTGTTTTCCTTAGCTTCAGATGATGAACCAGATGATGAATCATTATCTGTTCCACACGCTCCTAATGTTAATGCACTCGCTGCTAATAATATTCCTGCTACAAATTTCTTCATGTTTGTCTCTCCCTTTTTCTTTTTTTATATGTGAACGAGATTCCTCGTCGGCACCAATTTAGCGTTTGTCTACTTTTGTTGTTATTGCATCTCCAACCCATTGGATAATAAATACAATGATTAAAATGAGGACGGTTGAAACAAGTGTTACATCCTCACGACTTCTTTGGAATCCATCTAAGAACGCTAAGTTACCTAAACCACCTGCACCAATAATACCTGCCATAGCTGTATAACCTACAAGTGCAATAGCAGTGACAGTAAGACCTGACAATAGTGCTGGTAGGGATTCAGGTAACAAAACCTTCCAAATAATTGTTGAAGTCTTTGCACCCATCGATCGAGAGGCTTCTATTACACCCCTGTCAATTTCACGTAAGGCGATTAATACCATTCTGGCATAAAAGGGTGCTGCTCCGATAATAAGTGCTGGAAGTGCAGCATTGGCCCCCCTAATCGTATCTAATAAAAATTTTGTAAAGGGAATTAAAAGGATGATTAAAATAATGAATGGGATTGAACGAAAGATGTTCACAAACGATCCAGTCAACCAATACACTATTTTATTTGCCCATAATTGATGGGGGCTTGTTAAAAATAATAAAATCCCCAATCCAAGACCAATCACAAATGTAAAGCCTGTCGCCATTGCCGTCATATATATTGTTTCAAGTGTTGCTTCCCACATTTTGTCCCAATCAACATTTGGTAGAAGGTTTTCAATCATTTGAAATCACCTCCGTTTGAACTTCTTGTTCATGTAAATACTTAATTGCTTCATCTATAGCAATTGCATTACCATCAATTTGTAAGTACAAGGTTCCATAAGCACCGTTTTGAGTTTGTGCAATATTACCTTGAACGAAATTCACTTCTACTTGGTATTGCTTAATCAATCTAGACAATATCGGTTGTTCTGTCCGATCTCCGACAAAAACTAATTTCACTAATTTTCCTGTAGGGTATTGTTCGATTAAATGGGTAATTGTCTGATTAGCTGATTCGGTTCCAGTAACTTGAGATACAAAACGTTTCGTTATGGCTTGTTTAGGATCTTGGAAAATTTGAAGAACATTTCCTTGTTCAACGATTTTTCCTTCTTCCATCACTGCGACTCGGTGGCAAATTTTACGTATTACGTGCATTTCATGTGTAATCAAGACAATCGTCAAACCTAGTCGTTTATTAATATCAACTAATAATTCTAAAATTGAATCTGTCGTTTCAGGATCTAAAGCTGAAGTAGCTTCATCACAAAGTAAAACTTCTGGTTGATTGGCAAGGGCACGAGCAATTCCTACTCGCTGCTTTTGTCCACCTGATAATTGTGATGGGTACGTCTTTTCTTTACCGGTTAATCCAACTAATTCAATTAACTCTTTTACACGCTTTTGGCGCTCTATTTTATTTAATCCTGCTATTTCTAGTGGAAAAGATATATTATCTTCTACGGTACGAGACCATAGTAAATTAAAATGTTGAAAGATCATACTTACTTTTTGTCTTGCTTGACGGAGTTGATGACCTTTACTTGCAGATATGTTTTGACCATTTACAGATACTGTTCCTTCTGTTGGTTTTTCTAAACCATTTAACAATCGAATCAATGTGCTTTTCCCGGCCCCACTGTATCCGATGATTCCAAATATTTCACCTTGATCTATCTTTAAATTGATGTTGTCAACTGCTTTTAGTTGACCATTTGGCGTTTGGAACGTTTTCGATAAATTTTCCAGTACAATCATCATTCTCACCTCTTTTATTGAAATAAAAAAACCCTTCTGCAGACAAGCAGAAGGGACATTCGCATAGTTATAACTATATACGTTAGACCATTCTCTCATCTTTCAAAGCATTTGCTTTGAGTGATTTGGCACCATATCACAAATATGTGACGGTTGCTGGGTTTCATCGGGCACTATCCCTCCACCTCTCTTAATAAGAGCAACGATATTAAATTTTTATTAGTACGAATGCTAATGTACCATGCTCTATTTTATTCGTCAATTATTTTTTTTTAACTTTTCATATAAAAAGGGTACTGAATGAAATGCATATATTTTTTCACGGACCTTACCATGCTCAGTAATGATCAAACAAGGCACACTTTCTATCTGATAGTCTGTCGCCACTGACTCCACGAAATTCAAATTTGCTTTGCCCATTTCAATATCTAAAGACATTTCTTCGATGACTGCGAGCATTTTCGAGGCAATTTCACAAGTGCCACACATGGGTGTGTACAAGTAATAGGCCGTTAATTTTTTACTCTTAGAAGTCGCTTCCCACTCCTTACGAGTCCATTCTTTCATAATGATTACATCCTTAACCGATAAATTCTGTTTTAACATCAATATGTGCTTTCGATAATATAGAGGCTAACACTTTTAGAGGGGTTGTCGCAACT
>JBEVEQ010000237.1:0-4150 GCA_040512715.1 Paenisporosarcina sp.
GCCTTCAATAAAGTTCATCATACAAATACCTCCGTGTGTGGATTAAGCTGAAAAGGTTGATTGTAAGCCCTCCCGATTATGTCAGGAGCAAATACTTTTGCGACTGCTCCATACTCGATGAGTACTTTGTTCAATAAAATTAATTCATCGAAATAGTCAGCTGCTTTACTTAAATCATGATGCACGACGACCACAGTTTTCCCTTGATTACGTAATTGTTTAAGAACAGAAATAATGGTTTCTTCGCTCGTTATATCTACTCCAACGAATGGTTCATCTAAAAAGTACATATCCGCTTTTTGTGCCAATGCTCTAGCCAAGAAGACGCGTTGTTGTTGACCACCAGATAATTCTCCGATTTGTCGGTTACTAAACGATTCAATGCCAACTTGTTTTAAACACTCTAATGCCCAAATTTTATGTTCTTTTTTAGGTCTTTTGAAAAGACCTAGATTTGGATAAGTTCCAAGTAAAACAGTGTCCAGAACGGTAATCGGAAAATCCCAATCGATATCATTTCGTTGAGGTACATACGCAACTTTTGTTTTCATCTCTTTAATAGAACTACCTAATATACGGATTTCTCCAGTATCTTTTTTGATTAAATTCAACATAGCTTTTAATAGAGTCGATTTACCCGCACCATTGGGTCCTATTATTCCAATTAAGTTGCCTTCATTTATCGAAAAGTTAAGATCACACAAGGCTTTATTGCCTTGATATGAGCAGGATAAATTTTTCACTTCAATTGCTAAACTCATAAAGTTTCCTCCTTTTAAAATATATTATTATATAAAAATAATTTAACTTGAACATAATATTTTCATTAATATAAAAAAGTTTCCTTAATGCAACTATATGCATTTAGGTGAGAAAAAGCAACTTTTATTTGAAAGAAAAGGACAAAAAATTTTCTCGTGAATGAAGTGAAACGTTGTTTGATATACATCGAAATAGGAAAAACAGTATAATTAAGGGGAATACATACTTCTTAAACTAGCATCTAAATGTGGAATTAATGAGGAGGGTTTTTTTAATGGGTGAATATATGCTTGCAATTGATCAAGGTACGACAAGTTCTAGAGCTATTCTTTTTAATCAAAAAGGTGATCTCGTTCATACAGCACAAAAAGAATTTCAACAATATTTCCCAAAACCAGGATGGGTGGAACATAATGCGAATGAAATTTGGGGTTCGGTCCTGTCTGTCATTGCAGCAGTTCTCACTGAGAGTGGCATCCAACCAACAGATATCCATGGAATTGGCATAACCAATCAACGCGAAACGACCGTAGTTTGGAATAAGAAAACGGGACGACCAATATATAACGCAATTGTATGGCAATCAAGACAAACCCAATCGATTATCGATAGTTTAAAGGAAGAAAATCTTGAAGAATGGTTTCAAGAAAAGACAGGATTACGTTTAGATCCTTACTTCTCAGGAACTAAAGTAAAGTGGATTTTAGAAAATGTAGATGGAGCAAGAGAATTAGCAGAGCAAGGTGACTTATTATTTGGCACAATTGACTCGTGGATAATTTGGAAGTTATCTAACGAAAAAGTACATGTAACAGATTATTCGAATGCCTCTCGAACTCTTTTATTTAATATTCATGAACTGAAATGGGATGAGGAGATTTGTGAAAAATTATCAATCCCTTCCTCAATGCTACCTAAAGTAGCGTCATCTTCTGAAATATATGCAGAAACAGATCCTTCTGTCTTTTTCGGTGCTGTTGTTCCGATTGCAGGGGTAGCTGGTGACCAACAAGCTGCTTTATTTGGTCAATGTTGTTTTGAAAAAGGTATGGCAAAAAACACATATGGTACTGGTTGCTTTATGTTATTAAATACGGGTCAAGAAGCGGTTAAGTCTGAACATGGTTTATTAACCACAATTGCCTGGGGTCTTAATGGAAAAGTGCATTATGCATTAGAGGGAAGCGTCTTCGTAGCAGGTTCTGCTATCCAATGGTTAAGAGATGGACTCCGTATGTTGAAAAAAGCATCGGATAGTGAGTCTTACGCTAATAAGGTTGATTCTACAGATGGAGTTTATGTAGTTCCTGCGTTTGTTGGACTTGGGACACCATACTGGGATTCTGAAGCAAGAGGTGCCATTTTTGGTTTAACTCGTGGTACTTCAAAAGAACATTTTATTCGCGCGACGATTGAATCTCTCGCTTATCAAACGAAAGATGTTTTTAATGCGATGGAAGAAGATGCGAAGTTAAAGGTAGAGATTTTACGAGTAGATGGTGGAGCGGTAAATAATGAGTTTTTAATGCAATTCCAAAGTGATCTTCTAAACTTGGACGTTGAATTGGCTAAATTAAATGAGTCTACTGCTTTAGGAGCTGCCTATTTAGCAGGTTTAGCGACAGGGTTTTGGAAAGATTTAGAGGAAATTGAACATATGAGAAGTACCAAAAAGACATACCACCCAAAAATGGAAGGCGAACAAAGAGAAACGTTATATAACGGTTGGCAAAGAGCCGTAAAAGCGACAAGAATGTTCAAAAATTGAGGAGGAATCAAGATGTTTTCAGCTTTATCTAGACGAAAAATGATTCAATCATTGGATTCATATCAATTTGACCTTTTAGTAATTGGCGGAGGAATTACCGGTGCAGGGATTGCCTTAGACGCAGTAACGAGAGGTCTTTCAGTAGCACTAATTGACATGCAAGATTTCGCTGCTGGAACATCGAGTCGATCAACAAAACTAGTTCATGGTGGTCTCAGGTACTTAAAACAATTTGAAGTTCAGTTGGTTGCAGAAGTAGGGAAAGAGCGTGAAATAGTGTATGAAAATGCTGTTCACGTCACAGAACCCGAATGGATGCTTTTGCCGTTTCATAAAGGCGGAACGTTTGGACCAATTTCAACATCTGTTGGTCTTCGTGTATATGATTTTCTTGCAGGCGTTAAAAGAGAAGAAAGACGAGAAATGTTATCTTCTAATGAAACACTTCAAAAAGAACCTTTACTAAAAGAAAAAGGTCTTCGTGGTGGTGGATATTACGTAGAGTATCGAACGGATGATGCCCGTCTAACAATAGAAGTAATAAAAAAAGCGGTTGAAAAAAATGCGTTATGTCTAAACTATGTAAAGGCAGAATCATTTATTTATGAAAATAAACAAGTTATCGGAGTACAGGCAGTTGACCAATTATCGGGGCAAATCATGACCATTAACGCAAGTCAAATCGTAAATGCAACAGGGCCTTGGGTTGATACTGTTCGAGCGAATGATTTGATTGACAATGGAAAACAACTGAAAATGACAAAAGGTGTTCACATTGTTATAGATCATTCAGATTTTCCATTAGAGCAGGCTGTTTACTTCGATACGCCTGATAAACGAATGGTATTCGCTATTCCTCGAAACGGAAAAGCCTATGTAGGTACAACCGATACATTCTTTGATGAAGATCCTAAACAACCCATTGCTTCAAAAGAAGATGTTGATTATTTATTAGAAGCCATCGCCTTTATGTTCCCAAAAATTAAACTAACTCCTAACCATGTAGAGTCTACATGGGCTGGTGTAAGACCACTCATATTTGAAGAAGGGAAAGATCCTTCCGAGATTTCGCGTAAAGATGAGATATGGGAATCGAAAACGGGTCTTATTACCATTGCTGGAGGGAAACTGACAGGCTATCGTAAAATGGCTGAAACAGTAGTAGATTTGGTTGCAAGGAAACTTAAAGGAAACTACCCGGTTTCAATGACGAAGCATTTACCTCTTTCTGGAGGAGATATCGGAGGTTCAGCTAAATATTATTCATTTATTAACATGAAAATTGTAGAAGGCCTTGCGTATGGGTTATCTCAAGACCAATCAAAAGATTTGGCTTCATTTTATGGAACAAATGTAGATTATCTTTTCTCGTTTGCTAATATGTTGAAAACCCAAAAACTTTCGATGCCCTTGGTTATGGCTGCAAAATTGTACTATGGCATTTATCATGAAATGGTATGCACGCCATCTGATTTCTTTATTCGTAGAACTGGGTCATTATACTTTAATATCAAAGAAGTCGAGCAATACAAAGAGGCTGTGTTATTAGTAATGAAGGATATCCTTGGGTATACAGATGAGCAAGTGGAATATCATCGATTTGAACTTCAGCATCAATTA
>JBEVEQ010000255.1:0-10988 GCA_040512715.1 Paenisporosarcina sp.
GCCTTACTACCAACTTTAGGTGGACAAACGGGGTTAAATATGGCGATTGAACTTGATGAGTCGGGTATCCTGAAAGAACTAAACATCGAAATTTTAGGAACAAAATTAGAAGCGATTCACAAAGCTGAAGACCGTGATTTGTTTAGAACATTAATGAACGAATTGAATGAACCAGTACCAGAGAGTGACATCATTCACAATCTAGAAGAAGCACATGCTTTTGTTAATCGAATTGGGTACCCAGTAATCGTCCGTCCAGCATTCACACTTGGCGGAACTGGCGGTGGTATTTGCCACAATGACGAAGAGTTAGTGGAGACAGTTACGAGTGGACTAAAATATAGCCCAGTTACCCAATGTTTATTAGAAAAATCGATTGCAGGTTTTAAAGAAATTGAATACGAAGTAATGCGTGATTCCAAAGATAACGCCATCGTTGTTTGTAACATGGAAAATGTGGATGCGGTTGGTATTCATACAGGAGATTCGATAGTTGTTGCACCAAGTCAAACATTATCAGACCGTGAATATCAAATGCTGCGAAACGTCTCACTGAAGATTATTCGCGAATTGAAAATTGAAGGAGGATGTAATGTTCAACTTGCACTCGATCCATATAGCTTTAATTACTACATTATTGAAGTAAATCCTCGTGTAAGTCGCTCGTCGGCTTTAGCATCTAAAGCAACAGGTTATCCAATTGCTAAATTAGCAGCTAAAATTGCAGTTGGTCTAACATTAGACGAAATGATGAATCCAGTAACGGGTAAAACATACGCTTGTTTTGAACCAGCACTTGATTATGTAGTAACTAAAATTCCACGCTGGCCTTTTGATAAATTCGAATCGGCAAAACGTAATTTAGGAACGCAAATGAAAGCGACTGGTGAAGTGATGGCCATTGGTCGTACTTTTGAAGAATCCATTTTAAAAGCTGTGCGGTCTCTCGAAACGGATCAAGTCCACCTAGAATTAAAAAACGCCGAAACGATGACAGATGAATGGATTGAAAAACGAATTCGTCGTGCCGGAGATGAGCGTCTGTTCTTTATTGGGGAGGCATTAAGACGGGGAGTTTCGATTGAAACCATACACGAATGGAGCCAAATCGATTTATTCTTCCTGCACAAACTACAAAACATTGTTCAATACGAAAAAGTAGTTGCAGACCATCCATTTGATTATGTTGTTGCTCGAAAAGCGAAACGAATGGGATTTGCAGATAAAACCATTGCGAAGTATTGGAACACGAATGAGTTAGAAGTATATAACTGGAGAAAAGAGCAAAATTTAATTCCAGTTTATAAAATGGTTGATACATGTGCAGCAGAATTCGAATCAGAAACACCTTATTTTTACGGAACATATGAAGATGAAAATGAATCCATTCGAACGGAAAAAGAAAGTGTCATCGTTTTAGGTTCGGGTCCGATCCGAATTGGACAAGGTGTTGAGTTCGATTACGCAACAGTTCATTCTGTGTGGGCAATTAAAGAAGCGGGTTATGAAGCAATTATTATCAACAGCAATCCAGAAACCGTTTCAACTGACTTCTCAATTTCAGATAAACTTTACTTTGAACCGTTAACGATTGAAGATGTTATGCACATTGTCGATTTAGAGAAACCAAAAGGAGTCGTCGTACAATTCGGCGGTCAAACAGCTATTAATCTAGCTGATAAGTTAGAAGCTCGTGGCGTTAAAATATTAGGAACTTCGCTAGCAGATTTGGATCGCGCTGAAAATCGAAATAAATTTGAAAAAGCACTTCATGAAATCGGAATCCCTCAACCAATGGGGAAAACGGCGATTTCTGCAGGAGAAGCAGTTACTATTGGAAATGAAATTGGATACCCAGTATTGGTACGTCCTTCATATGTATTAGGCGGACGTGCAATGCAAATTGTCTATAATCAGGAAGAGTTAGCTCATTACATGGAAAACGCGGTACAAGCGAGCCCAGAACATCCAGTATTAATTGACCGCTATTTAACTGGAATTGAAATAGAAGTTGATGCAATCTGTGATGGTGAGAATGTATGCATACCAGGAATTATGGAACATATCGAACGAGCAGGTGTCCATTCAGGAGATTCCATAGCAGTTTATCCTCCGCAAAACTTGTCAGTGGAACTTACCAATACATTGATTGATTACACGACACGTTTAGCAAGGGGATTGAATATCATTGGTTTGATGAACATTCAGTATGTCATTTCTAAAGGAGAAGTATATGTGATTGAGGTGAATCCTCGATCAAGTCGTACGGTTCCTTTCTTAAGTAAAATTACGAATATTCCTATGGCTAAGATTGCGACGAAAGCGATTTTAGGACAATCACTTCCTGAACAAGGGATTCAAAATGGACTTGCCCCTTCACCGGCAGGAGTTTTTGTTAAAGTACCAGTCTTCAGCTTTGCTAAGTTAAGAAGAGTGGATATTACATTAGGACCTGAAATGAAATCGACTGGAGAAGTAATGGGGAAAGACATTACTTTAGAGAAAGCACTGTACAAAGGCTTAGTCGCATCTGGATTAGAAATAAAAGATCATGGGTCAGTACTCATGACAATAGCGGATAAGGATAAAGCAGAAGCGACCGCTTTAGCTAAACGCTTTACGGCAATCGGCTATCATATTTTAGCTACTGAAGGAACTGCTCAAGAATTAAAACAATTAGGGATTCCAGTAACCACTGTAAATAAAATCGGTAGTGAAGGACCAACATTACTGGACTACATCCAAAAAGGAGAAGCTCAATTCGTTATAAATACTTTAACAAAAGGAAAACAGCCTGAACGTGATGGATTCCGAATTCGACGTGAATCTGTTGAAAACGGCATTGCCTGTTTCACTTCACTAGATACGGCAGAAGCATTGTTACGAGTAATTGAATCAATGACTTTCCAAGCAGAAGAAATGCCTAAGCAAGGAGTGTTTTCATGATTAGACAAGAGCGGATGCGTGTCGTAAAACATAAAGAAATCGCGCACAACATATTTGAATTAACACTCATCGGTCAGTTGGTTCATGACATGAAAAATCCTGGCCAGTTTGTCCATATTCGAGTGTCCGATAGTTACGAACCGTTATTACGTCGTCCAATCAGTATTGCATCAATTGATCGTGAAACGCTTGAATTCACCATGATTTATCGTGCTGAGGGAAGAGGTACAACCATTCTCTCGCAAACAAAACCGGGTCAAGAAGTTGATGTACTTGGTCCTCTAGGTAACGGATTCCCCCTCGATCAAGCTAGTGATGGGGAACATGTTTTATTAATTGGTGGAGGAATTGGAGTTCCTCCTTTATATGAATTGTCAAAAAGACTAGTAAATATGGGCGTAAAACCAATTCATATTCTAGGATTTCAATCAGCAGATGTCGTTTTTTATGAAAATGAATTTACTGATTTAGGCAAAACACATATCGTAACGGTTGACGGAAGTTTAGGTCACAAAGGATTTGTCACAAATGTATTAGATTCCATCTCAGAGGACGTATCAGCTTACTTTGCATGCGGACCAACGGCAATGTTAGCTGCCTTACAAAAAACTTTGCCTGATACAAGAGGGTTTTTATCCTACGAAGAGAGAATGGGATGCGGTCTTGGAGCTTGTTTTGCCTGTGTTTGCCGAACAACAGATGCTGTTGAAGTGGACTATGTCAAAGTTTGTTCAGACGGTCCAGTATTTCCTGCAGGGGTGGTGCAATTATGAATCGATTAGCAGTTGAATTACCTGGACTGTCACTAAAAAATCCGATCATGCCTGCCTCAGGTTGTTTTGGTTTCGGAAAAGAATATGCAAAGCTGTATGACCTCTCTAAACTTGGTGCCATCATGATTAAAGCAACAACTTTAGAAACTCGCTTAGGAAACCCGACTCCTCGGGTAGCTGAAACAGCGTCAGGCATGCTAAATGCAATCGGCCTTCAAAATCCGGGGTTAGAAAAAGTAATAGCCGAAGAACTTAAATGGCTTGAACAATACGATGTACCAATTATTGCAAATGTTGCTGGCACGTTGACAGAGGATTACGTAGAAGTTGCGAAGCACATTTCAAAATCGAAAAATGTAAAAGCACTTGAGTTGAACATTTCTTGTCCCAATGTGAAATGTGGGGGAATTACATTTGGTACAGATGCTGCAGTTGCAGCAGAACTTACTGCTGCTGTGAAAGCAGTTTCTACTGTCCCGGTTTACGTGAAATTATCGCCAAACGTAACGGATATTGGTGAAATTGCACGTGCTGTTGAAGCGGCTGGAGCAGACGGAATAACCATGATTAACACACTTATTGGCATGCGTTTAGACACGAGAACTGGTAAACCAGTCATTGCAAACGGTACAGGAGGATTATCTGGACCGGCAGTCAAGCCTGTAGCACTTCGAATGGTTTATGAAGTGGCAAAACAAGTTTCCATACCGATAATCGGTATGGGCGGGATTACCTCAGTGGATGATGTCATAGATTTTATGTCTGCGGGAGCAAGTGCCGTAGCAGTTGGGACAGCTAATTTCGTGGATCCTTTCGTTTGTCCTACACTTATCGATCAATTATCAGAGAAACTAGATTGGTTAGGATATCAACATGTATCTGAACTCACGGGGAGGAGTCATCGATGAATCAAAACCCTATCATCGCTTTAGACTTCTCAACCAAAGATGAAGTTCAAAAATTTTTAGCTAACTTTAACGAAAAACTTTTTGTGAAAGTGGGAATGGAGCTATATTTACAAGTAGGTCCATCCATCGTTACCGAATTAAAAGAGCACGGTCATGATGTCTTTTTAGATTTAAAACTGCATGACATTCCTAATACAGTGAAATCGGCTATGCGAGGATTAGCTCAACTTGGAGCGGATTTAGTTAATGTTCATGCAGCAGGTGGAACCAAGATGATGGAATCAGCAATTGAAGGACTAGAAGAAGGTACTCCATCTGGAATGAAACGACCACAAATTATTGGGGTAACGCAGTTAACTTCTACATCTGAAATACAAGTAAGAAATGAACAAAAAATAAATCTTACACTAAATGAATCTGTCCTTCATTATGCGAAATTAGCCAAACAAGCTGGTTTAGATGGAGTGGTTTGTTCGGTTTTAGAAGCGGCATCTATTAAACACGAATGCGGAGCAGATTTTTTAAGAGTCACACCAGGAATTCGTTTAGAAGGTGGGGAAAGTCACGATCAAACTCGAATTGCTTCACCAGATGGTGCTAAAATTGCGGGTTCTTCACTTATTGTGGTTGGACGTGCCATCACACGATCAGTACAGCCAGTTGAAACTTACGAGATCGTCAAACGATTATGGGAGGTTCAAAAATGAAAAGTCAACAACATGAAATTGCCCAAGCCTTGTTATCCATTGGAGCGGTGGAGTTACGACCGAACGATCCATTTACATGGTCTTCAGGAATAAAATCACCTATTTATTGTGATAACCGATTAACGATGTCGAGTCCAAAGGTAAGGAAACAAATCGCAGCAGCACTTGCAAGAAGTATTCAAGACGCTTTTCCTGAAACGGAAGTAGTAGCTGGGACAGCAACTGCTGGCATTCCTCATGCTGCCTGGGTTAGTGATGTGTTGAACTTGCCAATGGTGTATGTGCGTTCAAAAGCGAAAGAACATGGTCGTGGGAATCAAATTGAAGGTAAATTAACAAAAGGTCAAAAAGTTGTTGTCATTGAAGATTTAATATCAACAGGCGGAAGTAGTATTGAAGCAGTGAAGGCTTTGAGAGAACAAGGATGCGAAGTATTAGGAGTCGTTTGTATTTTTACATATCATTTAAAACGAGCTGATGAAATGTTTGAAGACCATGGCATTCCGTATGTCAGTCTTACGAATTTTGATGCATTAATTGAAGTTGCAACTCTAGATAAGAAAATTAGTGATGAAGACAAGCCACAACTTACTGAATGGCACGAAAAACTGAAATCTGCACAGCTATAAAAAAAGGATAGAGCGATCAGAATAATATCTGATACTCTATCCTTTTTTATATTCAATCATTTTTTGTGAATTTGTAAAGATAAAATCCATTATATTTTACTTTAAATCCATCAAGAATTTGTTTTTGATTTTCAGGATCGAGGCAAAAAGAAAAGTCTGAATCTGGACCTGATCCCATTGATCCCATTTCAATTTCATTATTTTTATTATCCAGAAGGACATAATCATGCTGTGACATGTTAGAAGTAACTGTGTCATCATCATTAAGCAAGTAAATATACATGAATTTCCCTTCTTTTTGATTGAACTTATAGGTCGTTGTCATATTAAAGCACATTTCCCATTCATTATTAGTTACATCCACTAATTTTAGATTCGTATTATGTAATTTAACTAGTTTTTGATTCACCTTTTTTCGTACTTCTGATTTATTCGGAATCCACTCGGGTTTAATAAAAAATTCTATTGGTTGTTTACCTAAAGATTGAAGGGAATAGCCCTCCTTATTAATTACACTGTTAAATAAAGTTCTATTATAATTTATTAGGTTGTATGATTGAAAGCCTAAAATAAACACAACAAAGAAAATCAAAATAATAACAATCTTTCTCTTCATCATTTCACC
This sequence comes from Paenisporosarcina sp., assembly GCA_040512715.1. GTDB lineage: Bacteria > Bacillota > Bacilli > Bacillales_A > Planococcaceae > Paenisporosarcina. The sequence continues at coordinate 6,589 of JBEVEQ010000255.1, forward strand.
TCACAAATACAATAAATATTACACTTATATTATTTATTCTCTAGCATCCTTTTATATCCTTTATTTCCAACTTGTATATATAGAAGGAAATTAATTAAGTAAGTGATATGCTGCCGAAATTGCAACTTCGGCAGCCCCATACTAGGCAAAGGGTATCTCTTCTTTATTAACCCAAATGAACTAAATTTGGTTCTCACAGATTTTCGGAGTGCACCGGACTTGAACTCGCAGTAGGATTGTCCAAAAGAAAAAGCATGTCGAAGTGACAACGTCACCTCGACATGCTTTTCATGATTTGGTCTATGGTCAGTGAGTTAACGTCCTTCACACGGAGAAAATCTCTGGTTGAATAATGCCAAACAATTACTTACGTAATTTCCTAACAATATCTTCACTCGGCGTCACATATACTGTTTTCTGTTCAAAGTAAATAACAAATCCAGGCTTAGAGCCGTTAGGTTTTTTCACATGCCGAATCTCTGTATAGTCGACAGGGACTGAAGAAGACTCGCGCGCTTTGCTATAATAAGCTGCTAAATTAGCTGCTTCTAAAATGGATGTCTCATCAGGTTCCACATCGTGAATGACAACATGAGAACCAGGGATATCTTTCGTATGGAACCAAAGATGTGATTTATTTGCTAGCTTAAATGTTACATAATCATTTTGTTTATTGTTTTTTCCAACAGAAATGGATAAACCAGAACTTGAAATAAAAGCTTCGGGTGTAGGTTTGACGATTTTCTTTTTCTTTTTCAATATGCGTGCTTTCATCCAACCTTGTTCCGCAAGCTCTTCACGAATTTCTTCAATATCATTTGGTGATGCTTGCATCACTTGTTGTTGCAGCATTTCTAAGTAATCGATGTCTTCCTTCGTTTTATCCATTTGTTGCTGCGTTTTTATAAGGGCTGTCTTTGCTTTATTGTATCTCGTATAAAAGGCTTGAGCATTTTCAACTGGTGTTTTTCTAGGATTCAACGGAATTGTTACTGTAGCTCCATCTTCATCATAGTAGTTGACGATTTGTGCTTCCGTTTGACCTCTTTCTAATTGATACAAGTGAGCCATAAGTAGTTCTCCATATAATTGGAATGTTTCTAGCTTTTCAGCTTGTGCTTTTTCTTTCGATAACTTTTTCATCTTCAACTTCAATTTATCGATTTCATTTTGAAGCCACCGTTCTAAATCTCCTGCCTGTTGCTTTACGCGATCTCGATCGGCTCGTGCAAAATAAACCTTATCTAAAAGTTCCCCAAGTGTATTGAAATGAGTGCCTTCTCCGTCTAAATGTTGTAATTGAATACTGGAGAAGAATGTTTTATTGCCGCTTTCAAAGTATGAATTCACTTGGTTTACTTGAACAAACTCATTTAAAAAATTTGTAAATACCGTGAATGGTTTTTCATTTTGATTTCCTAACCGATAGGCTAATTCGTTTGCATGCAGTGGTGAAAATCCTGCGATTTGTTGGAGAATTCCTTTTGCTACATCTTCTTCATTTAAAATAGTGAGAAATTCTTGTTCAGATATTTTAAACGGATCCATCTTATTCTGTGCTGGTGGCACGATATGAGGCTGACCAGGTAAAATCGTTCGATAACTATTCACGGATGGAGATAAATGCTTCAAGCTATCTAAAATAAGTGTACGATCTGGATCGACTAGAATGACATTGCTATGTCTCCCCATAATTTCTACATGCAGTTCACGTACCATGTCATCGCCGATTTCATTTTTACCCTCTATACGAAGGATAATGACACGATCCATCTCTAGTTGTTTAATAGAAGAAATGAAACCACCTTCCAGATGTTTGCGTAGTAACATACAAAACATGGGTGGCTCTGAAGGGTTTTCAATAGTTTCATTCGTAAGTTGAATTCGAGAATAGGAAGGATGTATAGAAATTAGCAGTCGGTGATTCTTTCCTCCTGCACGGATATGGAATACAATTTCTTGTGTGTTCGGTTGGTGAATTTTCGAAATTCGTCCCGATACAAGTTGTTGTAGTTCGTTTGTCATTGATTTTGTAAATAAACCATCAAAAGCCATAGGATACCTCTTTCAAAACGTTTTGCTCTATCTTATCATTTTCTAAAGGAAATGTGATATAATTGACTGAGTGTGTGTAATAGAAAGAATCAAGTCTTTCAGGAGGAACTTCCTTGTCAATTGCTAATTTCTTGAATATCGGAAATGGAAGTGTCATAGCCGTAAACAGAATCATTTCCATGTTGTGTCCAGAATCAGCGCCTGTTAAAAGGCTCGTTCAAGACGCAAGAGATAAAGGCTTTCTGATTGATGCAACTTATGGTAAGAAAACACGTACAATCTTTGTCATGGATAGTGAACATGTCGTTTTGTCAGCAGTTAATATCGAAACGATCACTTCTCGAATGGTGGAGTATACCGACTAGATAAAAAGAGGGATTGAATGCGAAAAGAACGTGGATTATTAATCGTCCTTTCAGGACCATCGGGTGTTGGGAAGGGTACAGTGCGGAAAGAATTGTTTTCGCAACCTGATACCAATTATGAATATTCAATTTCGATGACGACTAGAAAGCCTCGCGAGGGTGAAATCGATGGTGTCGATTATTTTTTCAAATCACATGAAGAGTTCGAACAATTAATCGGTGAAGGCCGGTTACTTGAGTATGCTTCTTATGTGGGGAACTACTATGGGACACCGCTTGATTATGTGAACGCAACTTTAGATGCGGGTCGAGATGTCTTTTTAGAAATTGAAGTACAAGGAGCATCCCAGGTGAGAGCTAAAGTTCCTGATGGATTGTTTATTTTCCTTGCACCTCCAAGCTTGTCAGAGCTTGAGCAACGTCTCGTAGGACGAGGGACTGAAACAGATGATATAATTGCTTCACGTATACGTGCTGCAAGGCAAGAATTAGAAATGATGAATTTATACGACTACGTGGTAGAAAACGATGAAGTCCAATTTGCCTGTGATCGTGTAAATGCAATTGTTACGGCTGAACATTGCCGAAGAGAACGCGTTGAAAAAAGATATTTATCTATGTTGGAAGGGGAATCTTAATGTTATATCCATCAGTTGATTCATTAAAAAGCAAAATTGATTCAAAATATCAATTAGTAAGTTTAGCTTCAAAACGTGCACGTCAAATGCAAGAAGAGGGCGGAGAACGTTTAGACTCGTATAAATCAGAAAAGTATGTTGGTAAGGCACTTGAAGAAGTTGCCGCAGGTGCGCTAACTAAAGAAGTTCAAGACGAAGGAACGATCTACGAAGACGAAATCTAAATCCCATTATTTCACAATGAAAACTCCCTTAGACATGATAGATGCTTTGGGAGTTTGTTGTTTCAGAAAGGAAGAGTAGCATGCTTTCTAACAAAAAAATCTTACTCTGTGTCTCTGGGGGAATCGCTGTGTATAAAGCAGTAGCTCTAGTCAGCAAACTCACTCAAGCAGGTGCAGAAGTAAAAGTGATAATGACAGAGTCTGCGACCAAGTTTGTTCAACCACTTAGTTTTCAGGTGATGTCAAAAAATGATGTGTTTACAGATACTTTTGATGAAAAAGATTCAAAAGTTATCGCTCATATCGATTTAGCAGATTGGGCAGATTTAGTCATTGTAGCCCCGGCAACAGCTAATGTAATTGGTAAATTAGCAAATGGAATGGGGGACGATATGGTTACAACAACACTTCTTGCTACTACCGCAAAAGTATGGATTGCCCCTGCAATGAATGTACATATGTATGACCATCCGGCTGTTAAACGTAATATTGCTACTTTAGCAGAGGATGGCTATGAATTTATTGAACCTTCTGAAGGGTTTCTTGCATGCGGATACGTTGGAAAAGGCCGCTTAGAAGAACCAGAAAAGATCGTTCAGTTAGTCGAACAATACTTTCAACCAAAGCATTTGCCGCTCCAAGGAAAGAAAGTAGTTATATCGGCTGGCCCAACAAGAGAACGAATTGATCCTGTAAGATTTTTAACCAATTTTTCTTCTGGAAAGATGGGGTATGCACTAGCTGAAGCTGCGGTGAAATTAGGTGCAGATACTTTTCTGGTGTCCGGACCTGTATCTTTAGATAAGCCAATAGGTGTGACATTAATCGAAGTAGAAAGTGCAGAACAAATGTTACAAGCTGTACTCGGTCATTTTGCAGATGCGGATATTGTAGTAAAAACAGCTGCAGTTGCCGACTATCGTCCAAAAGTGCTACATACACAAAAAATGAAAAAACAAGCTGGAAATGCATCTCTTGAATTAGAAAGAACGACCGATATTCTCTGGACTTTGGGTCAACAGAAGTCTCATCAACTACTCATTGGATTTGCGGCTGAGACGAACGATATTGAAGCATATGCAAAAGATAAGCTGAATAGAAAAAATGCAGACTATATT
>JBEVEQ010000262.1:0-10259 GCA_040512715.1 Paenisporosarcina sp.
CCCTTACATTTAGCCTGAAACAAATTATTTCGAAATGGAGAGAACTTTTCTTCTACTAAACAATCAGGCAAATCATATTTATCGGTATAATGAGCGTAAAATGTACCACGGTTAATGATTGTTTCATCTGCTATTTTTGAATTGTAATATCCTGAAAGGACAAAGTTTCAAGAAGCTTTAATAGCGCATCCTCTATGACTAATTTTGTTTTTTTACTCGTACATCCATTTTTCCCATCAAACTCACTCCAGTTTATAGACAGTTTTGCGGAAATTGTTTTTTAAACAACGATAAGTTCCTTTTTGCAAATTGCTTCATTCAATTTAAAGTTAGATACTTAAAGTAAACCATACAAAGATTATTACGCAACACAATGTTGCATAAAGGAGGAATCACCATGATTGTCTCTGTTCAAAATTACCATCAAACTCTTGGGAAAAGATCGATTTTATCAAATCTTAATTTTCAAATTCAAAAAGGTGAAATTGTCGGTTTAATTGGACCGAGTGGCTCAGGAAAAACAACCTTAATCAAGACTTTAATTGGACTTCAACAGCCTACTGAAGGAGAAGTATTTGTATTAGGTCATCAACAGCCTACACTAGCTGTTTCAAGAGAAATTGGTTATATGGCTCAATCAGATGCTCTTTACGAGGATTTATCAGCTCGAGGAAATCTTAACTATTTCGGTAAGCTGTATGGATTAAAAAAAGAGATCTTATCAAATCGTATTCACTTCGTCTTAGAATTTGTAAACCTACTTCAAGATGCCAATCGTCCTGTCCGCTTTTTCTCTGGCGGCATGAAGCGTCGACTTAGCCTTGCGATTGCCTTAATCCATCAGCCACTCTTCCTCCTGTTGGATGAACCGACTGTTGGAATTGATCCCGTCCTTAAACAATTATTTTGGAAGGAATTTGAAACACTTCGATCTAGTGGCGTAACACTCTTAATCACTACCCATATCATGGATGAGGCGGAACGTTGTGATCGATTATTATTGATTCAAAACGGAAAACTCGTTGAAAGTGGTTCACCCGCACAATTAAAACAACAATTTGGCTCTATTGAAAATGCTTTTCTATAAAAGGAGGACGTATAATGCAGTCCCTTATCGTGGCACAGCGAGTGATTGCTCAAGTCGTTAAGGATAAACGTACCATTGGCATGATGCTTGTCGCACCTCTCTTTGTCTTATTTTTACTTTACACAATTTTAGGATCCAGCTCTGAAGATGTGACAATTGGGATAGTAGGCATACCTGAAGAGATGACTGAACTACTTGAGAAAGAAGCAACCGTTTTAACATATTCATCAACTAAAGATGCAAAAGAGGCGATGATCGATCAAAAAATTAATGCTTCAATATCATTTGAAAATGAAAAAGTTAACATTTTAGTCGAAGGGGGAAATGTATCAAAGAATGCTGCTGCGATTCGTACAATCCAACGCACACTAACAACACTCTCATTAGAACAAAGCAAGATTCAACTTACATCTTTAAATAAAATAGTTGGTCAGCTTCAAAAAGAGCTGAGTCTTGTCACTGGTCAATTACCAAAGCAAATGACCATTCCTACAACACATTCTAATAAGCCAGAAGTGGATTTTCTATATGGGGATTCCGATTCCGAATTATTTGACCAGCTTGCTCCTGCGTTAATGGGATTCTTCATATTCTTATTTGTTTTTATTATTGCTGGAGTCAGTTTTTTAAAAGAACGTTCTTCTGGTACACTCGAACGAACACTAGCTACACCTTTAAAAAGATCCGCAATTGTACTTGGTTATTTTCTTGGATTTTTCTTATTTGTAACGATTCAAACCATTCTCATTCAATTGTTCATTGTAAATGTTTTGGGCGTTACTCAGAATGGAAATTACGGATTGCTTCTACTTGTTAACCTTTTAACTGCTAGTGTTGCTTTATCACTCGGCCTTCTACTGTCCAGTTATTCTCGTTCTGAATTTCAGCTAATTCAATTTATACCTTTAGCCATAATTCCTCAAATCTTCTTTAGTGGAATGTTCGATTTAACAGATGCACCCTCTTGGGTAGAATTCATCAATAAAATGATGCCTTTAACATATGTAGCAGAAGCCCTGCAAAACGTCATGACACGCGGATATACAATAGTTGATATTTGGCAAAATCTTTTGATATTAAGTGGATTTATCATTGTGTTTTTCCTTTTAAATATGAGAGTTCTAAAAAAACAGCGTCCAGTATAATGTGGGGATAAAAATCTATATGTAAAAAACCCGTTTCTAAATGAATCGGGTTTTTTCTCTTATTCATTCTTTTTCATAACTTAACCTATGCTTCTTTCAACTGATCAATATTCAACTTCGTCATTTTTAGCATTTCCCTCGTCACTGCTGCACCTTTTCTGAATTTGAATTGCTCATCAACAACCCTAAAATGGTTGGGACTACTTGCCATGAAATACATCTTTTAACCACCCACATTGTCCAGGTTCTCCACCTTCTGAAAGTCGATGCTAGGGATATGGGCTGCTCGACGACGAGTTCTCGATGGGCCAGTAAATCATCAATCTCTTCCTAAATGGGTTTTGGGTTAGTTGTGTTCGGGTTATGGTTTGATTTCAATAAAAGCAAAAGTTTTAATGAAGTAAAACGTCCTGTAGGCGATGAAAACCTTGAAAATGCGAAAAGAAATGCACGAACGTTTGATAATAATAATATCGGTGGTTTTGGAAACTAGATAGTGACATAAAAACATACAAAAAGACTACTAATTACAAATTAGTAGTCTTTTTGTATTGCATCAGTAGAATTACGTCTTTATTCATTATTGGAGTGTAAATTTTATTTCTTCGTTAATAAATAAATGAAATACGGGGCACCTATTAATGCCACCATTACTCCAGCAGGAAGACCATTTGGTTCTACGATATTACGACCGATTGTATCCGCGATGAGTAATAACCAGCCACCAATAAGCAAGCTCAGCGGTAGAAACAATTGGTGACGTGGACCAATAAGTGTTCGAGCTATATGGGGTGCCATTAACCCAATGAATGAGATCCCACCAGTCACGGAAACAGCTGATGCAGCAAGTGCTACTGCTGCTAACGTCAAAACAATACGTTCCTTTTGTACGGACAAGCCCACTCCAATAGCGACTGGCTCACCTAATCCTAAAATATTTAAGCGATTTGCTTTCATTAATGTAAATGGTACGAGCACAATCAACCATGGCAATAACGCTAAGACAAATGGCCAGTCAGTTCCCCAAATATCTCCCGCAAGCCATCGTGCGATGAAATCGACTTTGATGCGGTCAGCCGATGAAATCATCACAATCATTGCACCTGAGAAAGCCATCGACATACCAACACCTACTAACACGAGTCTTACTGGCTGCATGCCCGTCGTTCGACTATAAGAAAACGCATAGATGATGACTGCTGTGATCAAAGCACCTAGGAACGCAACAAAAGGAAGCGCGTAAATAAATGAACCTGCCTCTGCAGGGAAATACAAAAAGAATATGGCAACAGCTACCCCTGCACCTGAATTAATACCGATGATTCCAGGGTCAGCTAACTCATTTCGTGTAATTCCTTGCAGTAAAGCACCAGACAGAGCAAGGGCCATTCCTGCTAATAATGTTATTACAATACGTGGAAGACGAACTGAAAACAGCACAAATTCTTCCTTAAATTCTCCATGCCCAAGCAAGGTAGGAATGATGCGATCGTAAGTAACTGATGCATATCCAAGACCAAGACCAATCACGGCGGTGGCTGAAATTAATAATGCAAACACAATAAGCAGAAGTCTCTGCTTTCTAATAATAGAGGTTTCAATCATGAGAAACTCTGCCCTCCTTTACGTACTATGTATAAGAAGAATGGCAAGCCCATAATCGCTACAACTGCAGCTACTGGCGTTTCATATGGAGCATTTATTGTACGTGCGACGGTGTCCGCAAGTAACATGAAAGCGGAACCTAGAATCGCTGACATCGGAAGAACAAAACGATAATCAGTACCGACAATCGCTCTTACAATATGGGGAACCATGAGACCGAAAAAGGCCAGATTCCCGACTAATGCTACCGAGGCACCGGTCAAAATAATAACGAGCACAAACAAAATCGATTTAATTAATCGAACACGTTGTCCTAGACCTACTGCCATTTCTTCACTTAACGAAAGAATGGTTAATTGACGAGCACACATCAAGGAAATCACTACCCCAACTAACACAATCGGCGCAATTAGTTGCACTTGATTCCACGTTGTCCCTATCATTCCTCCAGCAGTCCACATGGAAACCTGCTGAGAAATTTTAAAATAGATTCCTATTCCTTCCGCAATAGCATACAGAAAAGCTGAAATGGTGGCTCCTGCTAAAACAATTCGAAGTGTAGTGAATCCTTCTGGGTGAAATGAACTGAAACCGAAAACGAGGATCGCTCCTGCTGCAGCTCCTACAAAACACGTCATCATCACACCAAAATAATTAACTGAAGGCCAAAATGCAACAGAAATCGCTAAGGCTGCATTTGCTCCAGCAGTAAGTCCTAACAAACCAGGATCGGCTAGGGGATTTCGAGTCATGCCCTGAATAATTGCACCTGAAACGGCAAGAGCCGCGCCTACAAGGGCAGCGGCTACTTCGCGCGGAAAACGAATTTCACGCAACATAATGTCTTGGTCATTCGGCGCAGTTGAGAATATGGCAGATAGAACATCGCGAACACTCGTATCTGCCGCTCCGAAAACTAGAGCCATGCCGAATAGCACAATCATCAGAATCAAGCTCATCCCAAGTTTAATGAAATAAGGAATGCGTTGAATCCGATAATTTAACATGAATTAGTTCCCCATGAAAGATTCTTTAAAGAATTCCAATTGGTAATCTAGCGTCAATGGATCATTGAAATAAAACTCCATTGCATCCACTGTATACAACTGGTTGTTTTTAACTGCAGGAATATTTTTAAACGTTTCCGTTTCTTCAAATGAATTATCAGCATCCTTATGTTTACTGAAAATCAAGTAGTCACCAGTAAACTCGGGCAATACTTCTGCTGACAAAGCATAATAACCATCAGCAAGTGCCATTTCTTTTACTTTCTCAGGCATTTTTAGACCCATTTCTTGATACAGAATTTCCGTACCACGGCCCCAGTTGTCGCCGAATACATATAATTGCTTATCAAAGCTTTCGATTACTGTAACCGTTGCGTCTTCACCGATTTCAGCTTTGATATCGTCTCCTACTTCTTGTGTGCGAGTTTTGAAGTCATCCACCCATGCTTGTGCTTCTTCTTCTTTATTCAACAGTTTACCAATCTCAATATGTTGAGTTAAGTAATCTACTTTACCGTAAGTAAATGTAACAGTCGGGGCAATTTCGTTTAATTTATCTACATTTTTAATATTCGATAGACCTACAATTAAGTCTGGTTCTAACTCAATGATTTTTTCAAGATTTTCGTCAGTAACTTCTTCTACACCTTCAAGCTTTTCTTCAAAGCGTGGATTCATTTTTGACCATGAATCCACTCCTACTAGAGGAACATCAAGTGCCATTACATTACCAGCAAATGATGATAGTACTAGTACCCGCTGCGGATCTGCTGGTACCTCTACTGGTCCGTTTTCTGATTCATATGTAATCGTTGTTGGTTCGGAATTTTTTTCTTTCTTATCTGTAGATGTACCTTCTTCTTTAGAACCTCCGCATGCAGCTAACACAAGCATCGAAAGTAACGCTATAAATAATAATGAGTATTTTTTCATATAATTTCATTCTCCTCTAACTAAATTATAGGTAATACATATGGGTTTACCTGTACGGGGATCTTCGCCAATTTCGGCGTCAATTTGAAATAACTCACGTAAGATTGGTTTGGTGATGATTTCTTCACTTGGTCCAGACTTTACGATTTTCCCAAACTTCATGCCGATGATGTAATCTGCAAAACGAGCTGCATGGTTCAAATCGTGTAGGACCATGACAATAGTTCGTTTTTCTGTAGCGTTTAAGTGCTGCAGTAGTTCTAATATTTCAAGCTGATGTGCCATATCAAGATACGTCGTTGGCTCGTCCAAGAAAATCATGTCAGTTTCTTGAGCAAGCGCCATTGCAATCCACACACGTTGTCGTTGACCCCCAGAAAGTGAATCAACGGGATGGGATTTGAAAAATTTAGTACCTGTCACATCGAGTGCCCAGTCAATCATCTCTAAATCTCGTTTAGTGAGTCGACCAAAGCGATTTTGATGAGGGAACCGACCATAAGAAACCAATTCTCCTACCGTCAATGCGCCTGCACTTTCTGGCGATTGTGGCAATACGGCAATTTTTTGCGCTAGCCGTTTTGTTGGCTCTTTCACAATACTTTCACCGTCGAGAACAATGGAACCACTTTGATGAGGGATAATACGAGTTAAAGCCTTTAATAGAGTTGATTTACCACATCCATTGGATCCAATGATGACCGTAATTTTTTCATCTGGAATGGAAACTGAAAGCTTTTCAACAATTGTTCGATCACCATATCGAATTTGTAAATCCTTCGCTTGTAGCCGGACCATTTGCTACCTCCTTTCTTCACTTATATATATCTCTACTGATAACGATTATCAATTTCATTTACAGTGTAACTATAATAGGGTAAAATAAAACTGTCAAGAGTCATATACTTAATTTTAATTATTAGATTACCAAGCCGGTTGAGGAAGGAATGAATCATGAATGTATCATTCAGAACTATATGATGTAACGATTATTGGCGGAGGTCCCGCGGGATTATATGCCAGTTTTTATAGTGGACTACGCGGATTAAAAACAAAAATCATTGAATTTCAACCTCAACTAGGTGGCAAAATTCATGTTTATCCAGAGAAAATGATCTGGGACGTAGGTGGACATCCTCCACTTCCTGGCGCCATGTTAATCGACAAATTGGTTGAACAAGGATTGACTTTCCAGCCAACTGTTGTCCTTAATACAAAAGTAGAAGCAATTCATCAAGATAATGATCGAATTTTTGAACTGGTCACAGATTCGAATGAACATCACTTTTCCAAAACTATTATCGTAGCAATCGGCAGCGGAATTCTTACGCCACAAAAACTTCAAATTGAAGGAGCTGACCGATTCGAGGTAAGTAACTTAAATTACACGATTAAATCGTTAATGCACTTTAAAGATAAAACTGTCGTTATTTCTGGGGGTGGGAATTCGGCCATAGACTGGGCAAATGAACTCGCTCCTATTGCGAAACAGATCGTCGTGGTTTACCGAAAAGGTGACTTTTCCGGTCATGAAGCACAAGTAACGAAGCTTCTCGAAAGCAAAGCCATTTGCCTGTTCCACAACTCGATTTCTAAATTGATTGCATCAAGTGATAATTCACGAATTGAGACTGTTGAAGTCACGCATGCCACAACCGGTGAAAAACAATACTTAGCCGTGGATGAAATCATTATTAACCATGGCTACGAAATTGATATCGCATTACTTGAGAACAGCCCGGTACAAATAGAATTAGCTGATGGCTCTTATATTGCTGGTAGCAGTAATAGTGAAGCTTCTGTTCCAGGGATTTTTGCTGCTGGCGATATTTTAAAACATGAAGCCAAACTCAATCTAATTGCAGGTACTTTCCAAGATGCAGCGAATGCCGTGAATAAGGCGAAGCAATACATTGAACCGGATGCAGCTAGCTTTGCAATGGTTTCTTCTCACAATGATGTTTTTAAAGCGCGTAATAAAGAACTGGTGAAAAAAATGATAAAAGAAAATGTTCACGCTTAACGATTGTACAATCTCCTTTTAATATCAACTTAATAATCCAAAGAAAAGCGGTTGAAGATTATCTTCAACCGCTTTCGACTGCAACTGATATAGGAACATCTTTTATAGCTTTATTAAACAAACAAACTTAATAGTAGAATAAAACCTAATCCAGATACTGAAATAATCGTTTCTAATAATGTCCACGTTGAAAATGTTTCTTTCAACGATAAACCAAAGAACTCTTTGAACATCCAGAATCCAGCATCATTTACATGCGAAGCTATTAAACTACCTGCTCCAGTCGCTAGAACGACCAATGCTAAGTTAACATCCGTTGTCCCTAATATAGGAATAACCAAACCAGCAGTAGTTAAAGCCGAAACAGTCGCTGAACCTAAAGCGATTCGTAAAATGGCTGCAATGATCCACGCAAGTAAAATTGGAGATAATGTGGTATCACTGAATAATTCCGCAACATAGTCACCCACACCGCCATCAATCAATACTTGTTTGAATGCACCGCCACCACCAATAATTAATAACATCATCCCAATACTTGCGATTGCTTTTGAACAAGTATTCATTACTGTTTTCATTGGAATCTTTCTTGCCAATCCCATTGTATATACTGCAAGTAATAATGATAACACCATAGCAGTAGAAGCATTTCCTACAAAACGAACAACTTCAAAAAACATATTGTCCGATATTTCATTCGTTTTTTGAACCATAGTAATTATAGTAGCAATTGCCATTAAAATAACTGGGAACATTGCTGTAAATACACTAATACCAAAACCAGGTGTATCTTCAATTTTAAACGTTTTTTGTTCACCTAAAGAAGCAATATCACCTGTTCGATTGAAAGCATCAGGTACAAGTTTTTTAGCAAGCTTTGTAAATAAAGGACCTGCTAAGATAACAGTCGGAATCGCAATAATGAAACCGTAAAGTAAAACCTCACCAATATTTGCACCATATTCTCCTGCAATTACAGTCGGACCCGGATGTGGTGGTAAGAAACCATGTGTCACTGACAAGGCAGCGGCCATTGGTATACCCAAGTATAAAATGGATACTTTTAATTGTTTTGAAATTGAGAATACAATAGGAATCAATAATACTAAACCTACTTCAAAGAATAACGCAACTCCGATTATGAATGAAGCAACTACAACAGCCCATTGAATATTTTTTTCTCCAAATTTGTCGATGAGAGTCATCGCAATACGTTGCGCCCCTCCAGAATCAGCTATTAAACTACCCAGCATTGCACCCAGCCCGAAAATTAACGCTAAATGGCCAAGTGTCCCGCCAAGTCCGCCTTCAATTGAACCGACAATGTTATCAAGTGGCATACCCAAAGCTAATGCGACACCAAAAGATACAATGATTAATGAAACAAACGTATTTAATTTAAATCCCATAATTAAAACGAGTAACGCAACAATTCCTACTGCAACGATAAATAACGGCATGATAATTCCCCCAATAATTTATTTAGTATTCTTTGTTAAACTTCTTTGATATTTGGCAATGCTTGAATACTCTTTTTCCAAAACTCTCGATAAATTAATGAAAATCGGTAACAGCTCTCTGTATTCTTGTACATCCGACTCTATTGGTGTGTGCTTAAATGTACTGCCAATCATGTCAGAAACAACATCAAATGAATCGACTTTTCCTGTGGCATATAACCCCAAGATACAAGCGCCTAGACATGAACTTTCATAGCTCTCTGGAACAGTTACTTCTAAATCGAAAATGTCGGCCATCATCTGACGCCAAACATCAGACCTAGCAAAGCCTCCAGTTGCTTGAATCCGTACTACAGGTTCATCCATCACTTCAAGTAATGCCAAAAACACAGTGTATAAGTTGTAGATAACTCCTTCAAGAGCTGCTCGAATCATATGTTCTTTTTTATGCGACATCGTTAAGCCGAAAAATGAGCCGCGTACATCAGGATTCCATAAGGGTGCACGTTCTCCTGCTAAATACGGATGAAATAAAAGACCGTCCGCACCGGGTCTTACACGTTCAGCAATCTTTGTTAACACTTCATATGGGTCAATTCCAAGACGTTTTGCGGTTTCTACTTCTGAAGATGCAAACTCATCTCGAATCCATCGAAGTACCATCCCGCCATTGTTAACTGGCCCTCCAATAACCCAATGCTTCTCTGTTAATGCATAGCAGAAAATCCGTCCCTTTTCGTCCGTTTGAGGGCGATCAATAATTGTTCGAATGGCTCCACTAGTTCCAATCGTAACAGCTACTTCCCCTTTGCCAATAGCATTTACACCTATATTTGAAAGCACACCGTCACTGGCTCCAATAACAAACGAGGTATTGGAACTAATGCCAAGCTGTTTGGCAATTTCTTCGTTACAGTCTTTAAAAATCTCGGTTGTTGGTACTAATTTAGATAATTGTTTTGTTGTAACACCCGCAATATTCAATGCTTCGTTGTCCCA
>JBEVEQ010000305.1:0-4000 GCA_040512715.1 Paenisporosarcina sp.
TTATCTTCTCAAACAATCAATATCGTAAAATCTACCGCACCTGTTTTAGCCACTCACGGAACCCAAATTACGACTGTTTTTTATAAAAACTTATTTACAGCTCATCCAGAATTACTAAACATTTTTAATCATGCGAATCAAAAACAAGGTCGCCAACAAGCAGCTCTTGCTAATACTGTATACGCTGCTGCACAGCATATCGATAATTTAGGTGTAATTCTACCAGTTGTAAAACAAATCGCTCATAAACATCGTTCTTTAGCGATCAAAGCAGAGCATTACCCAATTGTTGGAGAACATTTACTTGAGGCTATTAAAGAAGTTTTAGGTGATGCTGCAACTGATGACATTATTCAAGCTTGGAGAGAAGCATATGGCATCATTGCAGATGTCTTTATTCAAGTGGAGAACGAGATGTATCAAGAAGCTGCAACTCAAACAAATGGTTGGGATGGATTTAAAGACTTTACCATTGTTAATAAAGTAGAGGAAAGTGATATCATCACTTCATTTTATTTAAAATCAGCAGATGGATCAGCACTACCATGCTTTAACCCTGGTCAGTACATTACGATACGTCTAAGTATTCCTGGTGAAACATATCTATTTAATCGCCAATACAGTTTGTCACAAGCACCTGGACAAGACACGTATCGAATTTCTGTGAAAAAAGAAAACGAAATGAATCCGAACGGTAAAGTTTCTGTACATCTCCACCAAGCGATTCAAGTTGGCGATACGATTGAAGTGACTGCGCCAGCAGGAGACTTCTTCTTAGATGTTGAGAGCACTCGTCCAGTTACATTAATTAGTGGTGGTGTTGGCGTTACTCCAATGATGAGCATGTTAGAAACCATTTCTAAAACGACACCTACTCGTCCGGTTGCCTTTTTACACGCCGCTAGAAATAAAGCATTGCATGCATTTGACGAAGACGTTCGCTCCTTGATGTCGACAATGGAAGATTCTACGATGCTAACTCTTTATTCAGATGAAAACCATAAGCTAACAAAAGAGTTATTAGCTGAGAACGTACTGGCTAACAGCGATATTTATGTTTGTGGACCCGTGCCATTTATGAAAGCCATGATTAACAATCTTTACAAATTAGGCTTTGCTGAAGATCGTGTTCATTTTGAATTCTTTGGGCCAGCGGTTTCACTTGAACCAGCAACAGTGTAAACATAAAAAACATAGCTTGCACCAAAATAGTGCAAGCTATGTCCGGTCTGTTGACAAATAAAAAGTATTGCTTTCAATTTCGACGGACGCTTTCCGGGGGGCATGGCTTTAGCCGCTTCCCTCGCGAGCTCAGTCCAGGGTCTAAAGCTCACGCTATTTCCCTCGGAGTCGCCGTCCCATCCAATCAACAGGAATCACTGTAAATAAAAAATACATTTATATTCCTACTAAGATAAAAACTTTTAATTTTATTACACCTACTGCATAGGGGATTTTTTTCTGTATGACATGTAGTCTCTAAGCTGTAAGCATGATTCTGCAAACTATTTTCTAGGAATGTGGAGAATGTGGTTGGCTATTTCTGAAGACTCCTGCGGAAAAACGAAACACGCTAGACCCCACAGGTTCAGCTTTCAGAGACAGCTGAGCCGAGGAGGCTGGCGTTTCGTCTGCGGAAAGCGAAAGAAATAGCCGTCCACCTTCATTTTCAATCAAGTGCAATTGATAAGAAGTCGAATTTTAAGGTATTTATATAAACTGTAACTCTTTTGTCTACATTCTAAGAAAGAAAAAGCTATCACCTTAAATGGCGATAGCTTTCTTATTTTGAATCAAGGATATAAAATCAATCGACAGCTCATTAAACATGTCAGGCTGATCGATGTTACACACATGACCTGAATCTTTTATTTTAATTAATTGAAATTCTCCATTTCGACGGACCAGTTCTTCAACGGGTGGCATGAATAAGTAATCTTCTTCCCCCATTAAAAATAAGGTTGGAATCGAATTCGTTTTCATTTGTAATCTAGTTAAATAAGGATTGATTAACTTTGTTAATGAAAACCATTTAATGAACTCTTTTTGACACATTTTCTTCGCTTGATTCACAAAAACCAATCTAGACTCTTCATGCCGTTTCTTAGGCATAATAATCCATGCGAATAATTTATATAACAACATATAGGGAATAAAACGTTTCGTCATGCGCCCTGTCCATAGCAACAACTTCGTACGAATATCCAGTCGAATAATAGCTCCACCTAATATAAGGGAAGAGATTCGTTCAGGAAAACGTTCTGCCATTGTTTGCGCAACGATTGTTCCTAGAGACATACCGATTACGTGCGTACGTTCTATATTTAATTCATTAAGGACATCTTTAACTTCATCTGCAATATGAGCAAATGAGTCACCTTTTTTCCAACGACCACGCGCAGATTTCCCGTGACCTCGGAGGTCGATTAATAAGACATTATGGTCCTTTTTAAATTCACGAATTTGTTTGTACCAAATTGATGAACTTCCACCCGCTCCATGAACAAAAGAAACCCAAGGCGCTGACTCTGAAGTAATATATGTTTTGTAGTGAAGCACTATCCTCAAACTCCTCTATCAATCTCTTTCTTCTATTAAACCATCGTATATATAGAGGGTTCAACAGTTTCGAATAGATTAATATGTCCACATGCTCCATTTTCCGATGTCTACGAACCCAATATGCTTGTAAATAGAGCCTGCAGCGGGGTTGTCATAAAACAGACACAACATTTTTCCTTCTGCCAAAAGCTCTCCACAAAGCCTCGACATACAGTAAGAAGCTAGTCCTTTGTTTTGATGACTAACCAGGGTACCGACTCCAACAATCATAGCTGACTGACTATTTTCTGCAGTACTTGAAGCAGAGCTAACGATGACATCTTCATCTTTTATAAAGTATGCACGTGCAAACCCTTTTTCTAATGAAGATCGCTTTTGTTCAACACTATAATTTCCTTGTGCAAATTCGGGAATCGCCTTCATTTGAGCAATAATCGCATCCGCATCCGCTGGCATTGCTTTTTCCATGACGATGTCAGATGGAATTTCCGGTAAATAAGCAGCTGTTTCACACTTTGCATAATACATCACTCGAGGTTTTTTAGGTTCTCTCTTTATATAAGGTGTAATTTGATTCACCATCTCTTCGATTCCTGATAAATAAGTAAAGTTTGAATCTTGATTAATAATAGAAGCAATACCTTCATTATCAAACGTTGAAGGAGCGTACAAAATGTAGTTTTGATCATATTTCAGTAAAACTGATCTTAAGTGTCCCAATTCAGAAAAATCTCCCCAAAGTGTTTGTATACTAGAGTGAAATCCGTAACCTTCTATATCACCAATAATAAATAAATTCTCAGCTGGTTTTGCCGAAACAAACCTCATTGTAATTTCACGATCCTGTTCCACTAGTTTTCTAATCATTTTCCATCCTCCTAAACATGACTTTTGACTCTCTTTATTCCAATTACATGTATTCCTAATTATACATAATATTCGGAATATTATGTTCACATTTCCTATTTTAGAGTGTATCATATCAATTACTAGGAATATTTTTCTAATTACAAAATTAAGTGAGCATAAAGTTGTGTTCAGATAATTTTTTTATGGTAAAATAATACCGTTGATATGATTTTCAACATTAGAGAAAGTAGGATATCATATGGCCAAAAAAATGGAAAAAAAGTATATTCCCCTTGCAACATTTTTTGCTGAATCCACCGCAAATGAACTGACACTCACATATACAGCAATGGAAAATATTATAGGACAACAATTACCTAACGCAGCTTACTTAAATAGTAGCTGGTGGAAAAAAACAAAACCACCTGCATTACATTTTCAAGCTTGGACAGAGTCAGAATATCATGTAAAAGATATTGAGCTAGGACGCTCGGTAACTTTTGCAAAAACTCCAGATTCCTTATTTGACGTCCATTCAAATAATAAAAAAACGGAAGAAATTTTGATTATTCGTCCAGTGGATCTAGAA
>JBEVEQ010000030.1:0-4003 GCA_040512715.1 Paenisporosarcina sp.
ATTCGTTTTCGATCCGAATCTTGAAACTTGGGGAGAAGAGAAGAAAATGGACTTTACTGGAAAGCATGTAATAGGGAGTAGCAAAGTGGATTTTTTAGAATCTCGATTGAGAGAAAATTTGAACAGATTTTATAAAGACATGGGGACTCATGTCGAGCGGTTAATGAAAGAACGAGGTTGGAAAGAGATCCATGTAGCAGGTGAAGCAGAATTGGCAATCGCATTTTCTGAAAATCTACGAAAGAAACCAGCTAGCTGTATATATAAAAATCTAAACAACAGCAAACCCCATGAAATTGTTAATCAAGTTTTTGAAAAATAAGTACCTTTTTTAATGATTAGTAAATCCTAAATATAAATAGGAAGGATTTTTCACACTGATAGGAAAGTATAAGTTTACAGAAACCAGTATAAAAAAAGACACAGCTTGCACCATTTTGGCGCAAGCTATGTTTTTTAATTTTCTATTGTTTCAATGAAATTAGTCCTATATAGTTATCTTAATGAATGAAAATTCAGAATACTATAGATAGTAAAAGGGGACAGATGAATGAATAAGTATGTAAAGGAATTTTTTACGTTTCCAGATGTATTGATTATGCTATCTTTATTTCTAATTACTGCGGTTTTTACAGTTAAACATCTTAATGAATGGGTTACCTGGGCTACAGTTGCAATTGGTATGGGTTTTTATGCTTTAAGTGAGTACGTAATACACCGTTTCGTTTTTCACATGAAAACACCAGAGTATCCGTTTTTATTGAAAATGATTAAACGACTACATTTTGATCACCATGAAAAACCGACAGATTTACACCTCTTATTTCTTCCTTTATGGTTCAGTATTCCAAGTTTTGCTATCACAATTTTATTAACATTTTGGATAACATCAAACCTCACGGTAACAATAGCTTTTGCTACAGGTTTAATCGGTTATTTTTTATATTATGAATGGAAACATTTCGTTGCACATAAGCCTTTGCAGCCTTTTACAAAACGTGGGAAAGAGATTAAAAAAGCTCATTTGTGGCACCATTTCAAAAATGAAAATTATTGGTATGGCGTTACACATACCACAATCGATCGAACGTTAGGTACTTATAAAGATCAATCTCTTGTGGAAAAAAGTGAAACGGCTCGAAATTTAGAAAAGAGAGTTTGATATATTTCGGTTTGTTTTAAGATACACGTATACCAAGCATGAAATTAATCAAATCATCTAATTCTTGGCTATAAGCTACCACTTCTGGATGCGTATAACCTAACTTTTTAGCTTTTTTATACATATTCAGTTTTCTTTCATTAATGATAAGTGTTAATTGGCTTTTTATACTAACTGTGTTCATAATTCCTCCTGAATATTTTATTAGAATAAATATATTCTAAACGACGCTTATTGAAAAATCTGTCGAACGGTGAAGGAAATAACGAATTCACAAAATTGTCACATTTAGTATGAATTTCGACTTATTTAATCATTTTATAAACAAAATAAAGAAGCAACTCACGAATTACATAGCGTGAGTTGCTTTTTTCATTCTTCATCAATCGTTATGATTATGGTAATATCACCTGTGTCTTTTATATGGACTGGCAGTTTAAATGCATGTTGAAAACCAAATAATCTCGTATGACCAACCATGACAGTGGGAGGAGTAATGTCTAATTCGATGCCACTTTGAGCAGCAAAAGTACATAAATTCCCTGAGATCATGTTTCCAAGTTCTCCAGTAAAAGATTCTAGCATTTCACCTTCTAATTCCATTCCAAACATCGTAGCTCCAATGCTACTAAATGTTTTAGGAGTAGAGTCAAAAACAATTCTTCCTTTAATATCCCCAATCATTCCAACTAAAACACCCATTTCTTGTTGTTCAAAGGGTTGTGCCATTAAAGAAGGAGGTTTAACTTCAATTTCTAATGGGATAACGGATTTTATAGATTGTATGATACCGTTTAAAACGGTTTGAACATGTTTCGAGGTACTCAAGAAGCCACTCACCCATCTTTATTTTTTGCTTTTTTTCATTTTAGCATGAATATTAAAATAATTACATACGTTTTTTATGAAAAGTCTCAAAAAAATGTAAAATTATAGGTGTTATATCCATCGAAGGGTGTATGTATATTGCATGATACGACATAATTAAACATGGTATGATAGAGCGAGATTATTTTAAAAGGGGTTCACATTCACATGTCATTATTTGAAGAAAAAATGAGTCAACTTATTACAAACACTTCGATTGCTCAAACTTTATTCCACTCGACAAAAGATGAGGATCGTATAAATAAAACGAATTTATTTGCACACAAAATTATAGAACGTGAGTTTACCATAGGATTTGCAGGGCATTTCTCAGCTGGGAAATCGAGCATGATTAATGCTTTGACTGGTGAACAATTGCTGCCTTCTAGTCCAATTCCTACGAGCGCTAATATTGTAAAAGTACATAAAGCGAAAGAGGATTTTGCCATTGTATATAGGAAAGGACTTCATCCTGTAAAGTTTTCCGGGGATTACGATTTTGAAACCGTTAAAAACTTTTGTAAGGACGGGGAGTCTATTTCCCAAATTGAGATTGGACATAAAACTTCCATCTTACCAGAAGGGGTAACTGTAATGGATACGCCAGGTGTCGATTCAACTGATGATGCCCATCGTCTATCAACCGAATCAGCTCTACATTTAGCCGATATTGTATTTTATATGATGGATTATAATCATGTTCAATCTGAATTGAACTTCGGATTTACGAAACAACTATTAAAATACAATGAAAATGTTTATTTAATCGTCAATCAAATCGATAAGCATCGTGAGCTTGAATTGAGCTTTGATGACTTTAAAAAATCTGTTCATCAATCCTTTTTAGAATGGGGGGTTAAACCGAAGAACATCTTTTTTACAACTTTAAAGCAACTTGATCATCCGAAAAATGATTTATCAGAAGTTAAACATATAGTTATGGATAGTATGAAAAACTGGAAAGAACATTTAGAAATAACGACAGAGCGAACTCTTCAAAAGTTAAAAGATGAACATGTATCCTACTTAGAACGTGAAATCGATGAATGTAAAAATACTTTCGCTGACACTCTTTCTGATGAAGAATGGCAATCAAAAGACGAGATATTGGATGAAGCTAATCGCTACCAAAAACAATCTTCTTTATTAGATTCAAAGGTGTG
This sequence comes from Paenisporosarcina sp., assembly GCA_040512715.1. Classification (GTDB taxonomy): domain Bacteria; phylum Bacillota; class Bacilli; order Bacillales_A; family Planococcaceae; genus Paenisporosarcina. Next base: position 3,193 of record JBEVEQ010000030.1, read on the forward strand.
GGTTCAATCCTTTGAAGCAAGTCGAAAAACCCTACTTGATAATGCAACATTAGTGCCCTATGAGCTTCGAGATAAGCTCAAACAATATTTAGAAGCAAAACAAAAGAACTTTAAAGTAGGTGTTTTATTTAGTCGGAAAAAGACAGAAGAAGAACGAATGCTACGCACAGAATCATTAACTAAGGAATATTCTCAAGTCATCCAATCTCAAATTGTAGGGCATTTAAAGGCATTAATGAAACAATCTCTAAAAGACGTGGGAATATTGACGGATGAAGAATCAATTAAGATTGACGAAAAACAATTTAATCCTTCCATACAATTGATAGATGACCAAGTTAGAGAAGGTGCATTACTGACAGCTGATTCAGTATTGAACTTTTCAAACGCTGTAGCAGATGCTACGAGAAAGTGGTTTGTCCAAGAAACCGATCAATGGAAAAACCAGGTGTCTGAACAAATAAAGGATATTCCAGAAGAGCAATACGGTCTAGCTGATACAAAATTATCAGAGTACCAAGAAAAAGCTTTAGCTATACGTTCCATAGAAGAACTGGAACAAAATTTAGTGAAGTTCAAGAAAGAAAGTAGCTTACCATCAAAAGAAACAGTGGCACTTGCTGAGAAAATGAAGAGTCAATGGAAAACTGAATTCCGTGAGAAGGAAGAGTCAATCCAACCCTATGATTCTACAGAATTTAAAGAAAACGAAATGGAAGAACTTATTCTAAAAGACTTAGTTGAATCGAAAGCAATTGATAGTTTCCCAATTGAACAAACCATAGAACGAGCAAATGAAGTGGCAAATGCT
>JBEVEQ010000119.1:0-28632 GCA_040512715.1 Paenisporosarcina sp.
ATGAAGGTAGTAAAGTGGAGCTAAATCTTCTAATTCCCATGAATCACGAACATGATGCTTATGGAAAGCTAGACGTTGATCCGCATGCCAATTCGGTTCGTATTCTTCAAGAAACACGGTATCTGTCACGAAACTCCGATACATTGATTTGATATTGGCCTTCTTGAAACGTCTCATATAAACAGAAGCGGTCGATTTGGATTCCTTTTCGATTAAAGGAATTCGACGATCCCGTTCATCGATAAATTTTGTCACTTCTGATTTCCGTTTCGCGTCATCACGGATGCCAAACAGCGCCTTGTCGAGTACGTCATCATATTTTTGATTCAACATAAACAAAATTTCTTTCTTTTTCTGGCGAACATGTGAAAGTAAGATGTTTTTTATCCGTTCCAACCGTCTTTCAATCGGCATATAAGCAAAATCCACAAGGAATAATTTCTTGAGACGTGCGCCTTTCATAATTCGATACTTTTCAATGAAGATATCCTCAAATTGAGAGGCAATTTCTAATTCGTATTTTGATAAATAAATATCGAGCAAATCCTTATAGTCTAAAGAGCCTTTCATTTGGGAAAGCCAAAGCATCTGCTTGTCTGGAACTGTTTGTTCAGTTAAGGCAGCCAATTTCAAGTTCGAATCTGATAATTTCACTTTGATACCTGTTGCCTGCAATACGTAATCTGTATAGGTTGTTTGACAGATTTGACTGACACCAAGCTCGGGTAAAACATCGGCGATATAGTCCATAAATAATTTAGAGGGTGCGAGAATCATTAATTTGTCGGCAGGGAAGTGTTCGCCCATTGTATAGAGGAAATAGGAAATACGATGTAGAGCGATTGTTGTTTTTCCACTACCGGCTGCTCCTTGAACAAGGATTGGTTGTTTTAAATGTGCACGAATAATTTCATTTTGTTCAGCTTGAATGGTCGACACAATCTCAGTAAGTCGAACGTCGGCCTTCCCAGCGAGCGCATCTTGAAGAAGTTCATCGTTCGTTGTTAAGTCGATATCTCGAACAGTTTGAAGTTCGCCTTGTTCAATTATGTATTGCCGTTTTGAAAATAAATGACCGGAAAACGTTTCTTCTCGAACATCATATTCAATGTCACCGAGTCGTCCATCATAGTAAACATTTGCAACTGGTGATCGCCAATCCACAATAATGGGTTCTTGAGTTTCTCGATGGAATAAAGAGGTTTTTCCGATATACAGCAGTTCACTGTCTTCGCCATCTTTTTGAAAATGAATGCGCGCAAAATAAGGCTTTTGTTGAATAGCTTCGAGTCCTTCTTTTTGGGACCGTGCCATTTCAAAAAACCTAGCGTTCGTTAAAATATTCATGTAGCTTAAACTTGAATCCAAATAATCTAAATCTGCCATGGCGTGACGAATATTTTCTTGCGCAGACTTTACATCCCGCATGGATTCGTCGAGTAGTTGTTTCATATAGTGTTTGGTGTAGGTCAGGCGCTCTTGCTCTTGTTCAAAATCAGGATGTTTCTGTGTCATACAGTCCTCCGATATTTTGATTTTGCGTCCTGCATAAGGAGAAAAACTTCACGCTAGATTGTTCCATTTATCAATAGTGTCTAGCTCTAAGCGCCAGCAGCGGTGTCAGGCTAGAGAGGCGCTTTCCGCTTTTCTTTAGATGTTGGGGTTTTAAAACAGAATAGAATCGTATCATATGAAATTAACAAGAGCAAGTGGAATTTTCAATAAATTGCAAGTAGTCTGTTAAATTGTTAGGATGCATGTCATAATCTAATTAGTTGAGTATGAGACAAAGTTGAGCATAAGGAGATTGAAAACATGGAAAAACCAAAAATGGATCATGGACAAAACTTTGCAGCTCAAGGTGAAGCTGGCCTACATACAGATTTTAAAGAAAACATGACGTATGGTGAATACCTGCATTTAGATAAATTATTATCAGCCCAAGACGGACTGACAAATCATCATGATGAACCACTTTTTATCATGATTCACCAGGTTTCGGAATTATGGATGAAATTGATTTTACATGAACTAGGTGGTGCTATAGCTCATATTGAAAAAGATGAATTGCAACCTGCCCTTAAACAATTAGCACGTGTGTCAAAAATCCAAGCTCAAATCATTCAAGCGTGGGATGTCTTATCTACATTGACTCCTGCAGAATATATGGAGTTCCGATCTTCCCTTGGAAATGCTAGTGGATTCCAATCCTATCAGTATCGAATGATTGAATTTGCTTTAGGATATAAGACGAAACATGTTCTTAAAATATATGAAAAAGATAAAGAATTATGGGAAGTCTTAACCAAGGCATTTAACCAACCTGGACTTTACGATGTAGCGATTCGAAAGCTTGCTCGAAGCGGCTTGAGAATTGATGAACATATATTAAATAGGGATGTTTCAAGCCCATATGAACCAAACTCGAGTGTCTTAGAGGCATGGAAGACTGTATATCGAGATGTTGATACATACTGGGAACTGTACCAATTAGCAGAGAAATTAGTAGATATTGAAGATTGGCTTCAACAATGGCGTTTCCGTCATATGAAAACAGTCGAACGAATCATTGGTTTTAAAACAGGGACGGGTGGATCTTCAGGTGTTCATTACTTAAAAAAAGTGTTAGATCAATACTTCTTCCCTGAACTTTGGACACTACGTACAGAAATTTAAGGGGTGACAGGATGAAAATATATGCACATAGGGGTTCATCAGGAACACATCCGGAAAATACAATCGCTGCATTTGAAGCTGCTGCCAAGCTTCCTGTATATGGAGTGGAATTGGATGTCCATTTAACAAAAGATGGAGAACTTGTTGTGATTCATGACGAGTCAATCGACCGAACATCTAATGGAACAGGTTATGTAAAAGATTTAACTCTCTCTGAACTCAGAAAATATGACTATGGAAAATGGTTTTCATCAGCATTTGCAGAAACTATCCCTACGCTTGATCAAGTTTTGAAAATCTATAAAAACACAGAACATCATATTAACATTGAATTAAAATCAGATGTTTTTCCTTATGAAGGACTTGGTGAAAAGGTCTTGCATGTCATCGAAACATTTGGATTGGCAGACAGAGTAGTAGTTTCTTCCTTTGACCATGAAACAATTCGTGAGTTTAAGAAGAGTGCACCCCATATTGAAGTGGCTATGCTTTCGATGGAAGTACTTGTAGATGCCTATGATTATGCACAGTTTATTCCAGCAGATGCACTTCATATATCACTCCCTGCAGCTATGCGAAAAATGACGAAGGAGGCTTTGTTAAAAGGCGCGATTATTCGCGTTTTCACTGTGAATGAAATCGAGTATGCACGAGCTCTGCTTGATATAGGTGTTCACGCAATCTTTACGGACTATCCTGAAAAGATGATGGGTTTTATTAATCAAAATAGGTAAGACATAAAAAATACTCATGCCCAGTTAATCGGCCATGAGTATTTTAATTTACCATTTGGCAAGATGCTCTTCAGAACTACCAAGCATTTGGGTGATGGCTAAGCTTGTCCCATCTTCTAAAATCAAAACCCCGTTAAAATAACCAATTAGTTGATGTACTGAAGAAGTGACTAAGCGCGCATCTGTTTTTGCTACTCGTTTAAAGAAGGGAGTAAATGTTAAGTCGACATCTTTCGAAAATTTAGTGCGAATGCGCCATGGTTTAATGAAATCATTCTGATCGTATTCAAACAAAACATCTTCATGAATTTTAGTCATGCGTCCGTCAACGAAAATAGCATTCTCTGTCATTCCTGTACCATCTGTCCATTTTCCTCCGAAGTTTAGGCCAATCCGTTGATTCCCGACTTTTTGAGAAGCCATAGCCCAATTCCATTGAGCAGATCTTGGCCAAACTCCACGACCATAATCGAGAACTGCAAAGCTTTCTTCTGGATTGAACGAGTAGCGCTTTTCACCAATCTTCACAAAACCACTCGTAGGAAGCGTATGGTGTTTAGCTGTATATTGAAAAAGTTGTCTATTCCATGGAATCACAACGTTTAAAGAATCATCGTTCTTCGGATGTTCAATATGCAAGTCAGCATGAAGTAATTCTCCATCAAAATCTGAAATCGTTACCGTCATGTGTGTTTCGCCTTGCATATGTAAAAGTTGAATACTCATTTCATTATTTGAAAATTTAACTGTTTCTAAAACTTTACTCGGCATATTTATACGTTGCCCTAAAGGAATGGTTATTGTTTTCTCGAAGAATCGTTGTGTCTCATAATCTAAAAAATAGACAAAGCAAACCGCTGCGTAATCCAAATGACTAATGGTCGCTGAGAAAAGAATATCTTCTCCATATACACACCAATAATTCCATTTTTTCTTCCGCAAAAAGTGTCCGGTTAAATTACTTTCAATAATCGGCTGTCGAGCAAATCCAATAGCAGCCGGATTTAAATTCCCTTTAGAATCACATAAAGAAACTGGTGTACTGATCTCACGCTCTCCATGCTGGTGCATTTTCTGCATCTCCGACACCCTCTCGCCCCTTGAATCAATTTCTAACTAAGGTATACTGTTATTGTAACAAAAATCAGAATAAAGCGGTATTGACTCACTTTAAGGTTATGTTATATTTGATTGTTGTTTTTTATTTATTTAGAGATATGGAGAAAAATTGTGAAGACTCCTGCGGGAAAGAGAGATAGTCAACCCCACAGAAGCGAAGCGACGAGGATGCTCAGCGGCTCTCCCGAGGAAAGCGCAGCTATTTTTCGGAATATCAACAGGAACATACACTATTTAAATATAGACGATATTTTTTCCTATCATATTGGGGGCTTAGCTCAGCTGGGAGAGCGTTTGCATGGCATGCAAAAGGTCGTCGGTTCGATCCCGATAGTCTCCATCACAAATTGAAACCACTCATATCAATAGGATGAGTGGTTTTTGTTTTATCTTAAGTATTGTGTTTCTTAGTATTCTAAAAAGAAGAAAAGAGATATTGTAATTGTTAATCGAATTCATTAACATTTAACATATATTTTGTTTATTTCTAGGTTAAAAAAACTAAATTCAATCTATAAAAATGGTATATTCTACGCAATTTTTAGTCTTTATCGTTTGAATGAAGCAAGTTGGAGAAAAGGGTGGATACATATGGGTTTTTGGAATAAGGTTGGAAAGGTTGTTGGAACAGTTATAGAAAATGCGCCGGAAATAATGGGAGCACTTCAGAAAGAAGGAGCAAAAAGGCAGGCAACCATGCAAAAAGAAATGGAGAGAAAGATTAATAATCATGAAAGAAAAGTAGCACAAGCTGCTAACTCAAAAAAAATGGTTGATCCTAACTTTGCAAAAAGAGTTCAAGAGGAAAAAGAAAAAATAGAAAAAGCAAAAGTGAAATTATATACAGGAGATACGAATACTAATGCAGTGAAAATGAATTCGAGTGGTGAGGTTACATTTGGTGGACGTACAGTATCTGAATGGAATAACCGGTGGGTAAGTTTAGGAATGCTAAGTTCCCTCACTCTAGAAGATTTAAGTCCTTACAACAAAAAGATTGGATTATATAAAGGTGAAATGAATGGACAAGTAGTTTATCTTGGTAGGGCTATTGAGTATAACAATGGGGGATTCAGAAAAAGACTAAGAGACTATGTAAGAGAAAGCGATAGTGCACGTACTCATGGTTCAGGAAAGAAAATGAATGAGAACGCGAATAATATTCGAATCTCCATCCTAATAGTGGGAGAAACTTCTGAGGATATTGATACAGTCAAAGCGCTAGAACGTGCCATGATTACAAGTCAAAATTTGAATTGGAACGTACAACATAATAGAGGGAGATAGTTTTAGCCGCTTCCTGAAGTTCCTGAGTAAAACAACATCTACTAAACTAGAAACTCTCTTAAATAAGAGAGTTTTTCTTCTACGTAAAACACGGAGTTCAGTCGTTTTTTTATTGGTATGAAATAAAATGTTTGTTAAAAAATAGATACCTTTCTTGTTTTTATAATATAATAGACTTATATAAATTGAATCGTGTAGTTCTAAATATTTATTATTGAAATTTCCTCTAGTAGGTAAAAGTAAGGAAGTGAATTCAAATAATGCGATTAGTGAACATAAATAGCTGTCACGCTGGAATGAAATTAGGGAAAGCCATTTATAATGAGAAAGGAAAAGTTCTGTTAACTCAAGGGTCCGAGCTGACAGATCGTTTTATTGCTAAATTGAAGAAATATCATATCTCAACGATTTACATAGAGGATCTCGCTTCCGAAGGTATTGATATCGTGGAATCGATTCCTGACATCTTACGATTGGAGGCAATGGAGACGATTACTGAGGGCTTTAAAACAATCTCCAATCTTAATTCAAATAGGTCAAACCTTCAAGGGATGATAAAGTCGGGGAGAGCAATGCGTAGCTTTCAAAAGGTATTTAGAGATATATATAGTTGTTTAAACGATAATCAAGACGCACTGAATCTACTTGCTACTACTAAAATGCATGAAAACTATGTATATAACCACTGTTTAAACGTATCAATATATGCTTGTCAATTAGCCATCGAGAATGGATTACCATTGAAGAATATTGAGGAAATTGGTTTAGGTGCAATGCTACATGATATAGGAAAAGTGTATGTGCCATCTGAAATATTAAATAAACCAGGTGAGTTATCAATAGATGAATATAAACAGGTTCAAAAACATTGTGAAATGGGTTTTGAAACACTAAGAAAAATACATGAAATTCCTGTAACTGTAGCTCATTGTGCACTACAACATCATGAAAGAATAGATGGTTTAGGTTATCCGAGAGGGTTAAAGGATGATGAAATTCATAAGTATGCAAAAATCATTAGTGTTGTGGATGTATTTGATGCTTTGACGAATCCAAGAGCATACCGATCTCCAATGTTACCTCATAAAGGAATGGAAATACTTTACGCGGGAAGCGGGACACAATTTGATAGTAAACAGATTCATTTATTTAAGAATTCGATTGCCCTATATCCACCAGGTATAACCGTAAATTTGAATGATGGAAGAACAGGGATTGTTTCTAAATATAATTATCAATCAGTAGGTCGTCCAGAAATAAGAATTATAAGAAATGAAGAACAAATCGATGTCACACCATATGAAATTGATTTATCTGTCATAGAAAATCTAACAATTGAAATTGTTAATGCGGATGCGTTGTTGTAACCTCAGCACTATCCATTATGCTATCGGTCATAAGATTACATATCGAAAATGTCTTTATAGAATAATCCTCTCAATTTTTTGAGAGGATTTGATGTATCATTTTAATCGTTAAATTCTAATTTTCATAAAATTTGAGATAAGAAAAGCTTCGTTCTTTCATGTTTCGGATGATCAAATAGTTGAGTAGGAGTTCCACTTTCTATGATTTCCCCAAAGTCAAATAGCACGATCCGGTCGGCCACTTCACGAGCAAAGTTCATCTCGTGTGTGACAATAATCATGGTAATTCCTGATCCGGCTAACGTTTTTATTACATCCAATACCTCTTTTATCATCTCTGGATCTAACGCTGATGTCGGTTCATCGAATAATAAAATTTTTGGTTGCATGGCTAATGCTCTAGCAATCGCAACTCTTTGCTGTTGCCCTCCTGAAAGCTGACCCGGATATTTATGGGCTTGTTCTGGAATTCCCACACGTTCTAGCAACTCCAAGGCTATTTTTTCTGCTTTTGCTTTAGGCCATTTACGAACCCAAATAGGCGCTAAAGTTATGTTCTTTAAAATAGTCATATGAGGAAATAGATTGAATGATTGAAAGACCATTCCTGTTTCTTTACGGATAGCTTCTATATCAGATACATCATTGGATAAAGGGATACCATCCACCGTAATTTCCCCTTTTTGAATTTCCTCTAACCCATTCACGGTACGAATAAATGTAGACTTGCCTGAACCGGAAGGACCTAAAATGACCACGACTTCTCCTTGCTTTACTTTTAATGACACATCTTTTAAAACATGAAGATTCCCGAACCATTTATTTAGATTATTACACACGACTATATCTGCTCTTTGTTCAAGAGGAATTTCTTCTTTAAAGTCTTCAAACATAATGGGACCTCCTTTGGACTTGGAATGTATTCTTTTATCGCTTACCAACACCCAATGCGCCTTCAAGTCTTCTACTCGCATAGGACATCATATTACAGAAAATGAGGAAGACGATTGCGATGAATATAAACACTTCCATCTGAGTACCAAGAAACATAGGATTGGAGATTATATTCTTCCCTATACCGAGTATGTCGGTTAGACCCACAATAGCAACGAGTGAAGTATCTTTGAATATCCCTATAAAAAGACCTACTATTGCTGGAATAACAGCACGTAATGCTTGAGGTAAAATAATAAAAGTCATCTTAAAAGTTGTATTTAGTCCAAGTGCCTCTGCCGCTTCAAATTGACCGCGGGGAATAGATTGCAATCCTCCGCGTATATTCTCAGCCAAATAGGCTGCAGTAAATAGTGTAAAACCAACCATGGCTCTGACAGCATTATCTATTGTTATTTCATTACCCAAAAACAGAGGTAACATCAGTTGCGCGACAAATAATATCGTAATTAATGGCACTCCACGGATCAATTCAATATAACCAATACTGAACCAACGAATAATTGGAAGTTTACTCCTTCTTCCTAGAGCAAGAAGGACTCCTAAAGGGAAAGAAAAAACTATCGCAACGATAGCGATTAGTAAGGTTAATAAAAACCCACCCCACAAATTCGTACCCACATGATTAAAAAGACCAAATCCACTTAATAGAAAAATAATCACTGGAAGCATTAAGAACCATCCTAGAAGGATGAATTTCTTTAACTTAATATGTTTTTTTCCTATTAAAAATGAAGATACAATCACAAGTAAATTAATCAACAACCATATTCGAGTTTCCATCAAGACAAAAGGTAAGCTGCACACAATGATGTATATCCCAGCTACCCCCATCGTTAAATGTCCGAGGGTTCCCTTCCAAAGCCCCCATGAAAAACCCATAAGAATGGAAATGAAAGTTAAACTAACCCACGTTCTCCACAATTCTGCTATAGGGTATTGCCCAACAATGAGCAACCTGAAATTAACTGAAATAACATGCCAATCTGCATTAAAAAATAGCCATTCAATTGTATTTTTTAAAACAACATAAGTGATGGAAGCAAACACAATGGTCAGAACCGTATTGATCCAACTACTAAATAAATTTTTCTTCAGCCACCCTAGAACACCTACATTTTGTATAAATGGTGGTATCACGGTTGGCTCACGTTTTTGAATGTTCATTTCATCTTTATCCATTTAGCTCACCTCTCTACCAGTTGCGAATATTTGTTAAATATATTCATCAAGAGTGATGTGAATAAGCTCATTGATAAGTAGACGAGAATTACAATTGAAATAACCTCAATGCTTTTGCCTGTTTGACTTAGTATTGTAATTCCAACTCCTACTAATTCCGGATAGGCAACAGCGGCGGCTAAACTTGAATTTTTTATTAGATTTAAATACTGACTGGTAAGAGGAGGAATAATAATCCGAATAGCTTGAGGTAGTACAACGAGTCTCAATAAGGTTGGACTTTTCAACCCTAATGCTTTTGCTGCTTCAACTTGTCCTTTAGGTACAGCCAAAATACCGCCCCGAACAATTTCAGCAATATAGGATGCAGTGTACAAGACAAGGGCTACTAAAAGCGCCCCAAATCCTGGTCCAATTGTATAACCACCCTCGTATCCTCTTCCAGCGATTTCTGGAATACTTAGTAGGAGTGGTGACTCTAATGTGATCATTCCAGCAATAACTAATGCACTAACAATTGATGCGCTTGCCCAGTACATCGGATATTTTCTCTTACCTGATTCTACTTGTCGTTTGATTCTAACTTTATAAACAACAAATGAAAGAATAATACCAATAAGTAACGCAATAAACCAAATGAATGAAGAAGATGTTAAATCGAACCAAGGAATAACCGTTCCTCGATTACTAAAATAGAATAAATCAAATGCATTAAGGCTTTTTTCAATAATAGGAAAGGTTAAAAAAACCGCATAAAACCAAATGAAAATTTGTACTAAAAGTGGTGTATTACGGAAAACTTCTACATAAACAGTAGCCACTGTTCTTGCGAGCCAGTTAGTAGATAATCGAGAAACCCCTATTATGAAACCTAAAATTGTTGCCAAAATAATACCTATTAAAGATACTTTGATTGTATTTAGAATACCTACAACAAAGGCTTTACCATAGGTATCCGTTGAGGAAAACTCAATCAGCTTTTCTCCAATATCGAATGCTGCCATTTTGCCTAAAAAATCGTATCCAAAAACCATCCCGATTTGCCTCATGCTATCAAGGGCATTGGTGAAAAAGAAAACGCCTGCAAGAACAACTATCACGGTAAAAACGACTTGTAGAAGAATAGGGATAACTCGTTTGTCTCTCCAAAAAGGAGTTGACGTCGAAGATGAATGTTTCTTCACGTAAAGTTCACCTCACAGTAAGTTTTACTATAATTTAAAACGGAAATTGGCCTGCCCCTAACTTTATGAAGGTTTGCAGGCCAATTTTTATTCATACTATTTATCTGTGTTATACGTTAGACATAATAGACATTAACGGAAAGGAGGTGAATACAATAAGCCACCTTCTGTCCATAGGTTATTTGGACCGCGATCTAAATTAAACACTGTGTCTGGTCCAAGGTGACGGTCGTAAATTTCACCATAGTTACCAACAGCTTTAATTACTTGAACAACAAAGTCATTTGGTAAACCAAGCTGCTCGCCCAAATCCCCTTCAACACCTAAGAAACGGCTGATTTCAGGAACGTCACTATCTAAGAAACTGTCCACATTACTCTGAGTTATGCCATACTCCTCCGCTTGAATTAATGCGTAAACAGTCCATGTCACAACATCACTCCACTTAGAGTCACCGTCCTTTACTGAGGGTGCAAGAGGTTCTTTTGATATAACTTCTGATAAAATAATATGATCATCTGGATTAGATAAAGTCGTTTTTCGGGAGACTAGTCCAGAACGGTCTGTTGTAAAGCCATCTACACTACCTTGTTCATAAGCAGAAACAGCGGCATCCTGATTATCAAATACAACAGGCTCATAACTGATACCTAATTTTCGCATTTGGTCTGCCAAATTAAGTTCTGTTGTAGTGCCTGACTCCACGGCAATCCGAGTTCCTTTTAAGTCTGCTAAACTTTTAATTCCACTATCTTTGCGTACCATGATTCCTTGTCCGTCATAAAACGTGACTGGTGAAAAAGCAAGACCTACCGACGCGTCTCGCGAAGTGGTATAAGTCGTATTTCTTGCTAAAACATCTACTTCGCCTGTCTGAACGGCTATAAAACGTTCCTCTGCTGATAAGGGTCTGAACTCAACGGCTGTTGGATCTCCAAAGATAGCTGCTGCAATGGCTGTTGTAATATCAATGTCCATTCCTTCATAACTTCCATCCGAAGCCAAATAACCAAAACCAGGTATAGTAGCGTTTACACCTCCAATTAATTTCCCGCGTTTTTTAATAACATCTAGTTGTGATGTTGTTTTAGTTTTCTCAGTGTCTTCTGAACACCCGACTAAAACAACTGAAAACACGAGCAAAATGCTTAATAATGCTACTAAACTTTTTTTCATATTTTTATCCCAACCCCCTTTTCTTAATTGCGATCCTCATCAAAAATACTTTTCATGTTCCTTCCGCTAAATCAATAGAATTACTAAAATAGAACTCTATTTACCCATACAATATGAATACTTGTACTATTAAATACCAAAATATTCAGAAAACTTATTTAGTTATTCGAAATAAACTAGTGATGACAACTAGCAAACTGCGCAAGACATAGTTATTTAATAAAAAAAGTCGATTCCAAAGAATCGACTTTTCCTATTTCTACTCTTCTTTATTCTTGGTTGTTTCAACATTACTTTTAGCACTTGTTTTAATAAATAAACAATCAAAATTGTGTCTGCCAATTCAAATGCTAAAACGATGTGCAATGTAAGTATTAATCATTAGGTTGATATATTTGCATTTTAAAAGAGCCAATTCAAAAGCCAATTGGTGCTGCACCCCAAAAGTTAGAGTTAAAAAAGGAAGTATGTATAATTTAATAGTTACAAATATTCTGGTAATAGTAGCTAAATTAGACTTTCATCAAATTTGGTTCCGTCCAAGCTCTCAACTTAGTTCGTTCAAATATTTCTTCTCCAAGCCAATATCCAAAGGCAAAATTCATCGCAAGTATAATTATTATTACTCCAAGATTATCGGAAATTCCCCAAGCTAAATGAACTATGAAACCCATTATTGTAGGTAACCACCCGCCCATAACAAGATAAACCAGAAGTCTTTTTGCTGCTGGCCATGCCAAGTCATTCTTCGTCAACTTATGGGCCATCCAGGCAACTGGGAGACCGTAACAAATCAGAAAGGGAAAAGCGTATACTGAAATAATGATTGCAAAAAAGTCACCAAACAAAATAGAGAATCCTAATCCGCCAATAATCATAGATACAAATACTCCAAATACAGCTCTTCTCACAATTCCACCATCCAATTCTAATTTAATTCTCATACACATAATCTTTCTCAAGGAGGGATTTAATCTGTATAATCGTGAAGCTGCCGTACGATATGCAAATAAGTGGTGGAATTCAAACAATCCAGCATTTCCTATCTTTGACGATGATTGCACGAATTATGTTTCGCAATGTTTGAGGGCGGGTGGTGCGCCTATGAGGGGATACCCAAATCGAGCACAGGGATGGTGGATGCAAGGGGGAACATGGAGCTTTAGTTGGACCACATCACACTCTCTTCGATGGTATTTGGATACTTCAAAGAAAGGCTTGCGCGCAATAAAAGTGGCAACTGCAAGTGAACTCCAGTTAGGCGATGTCATTAGTTACGACTTTGAAGGGGATGGACGCTTCGACCATTTCACCATGGTCACAGGTTTTGAGGGGGGAGACCCTCGTGTGAACGCACATACAAACAATAGTATAAACAGAGATTGGCGGTATACTACCTCCATGGCTTATGTGCCAGGAAAAACAAAGTATATATTCTTCCACATTTTAGATTCCTTCACTTAACTAAAGGCTATGTTAAATATTGTATTTGATATTCCGCGAAACGGCTACGCTTTCCTAGGGCGAGTGCCAAGACTCCTCGGCGCTGCGAAAACCGGTGCTCTTCATCGCTTTGCTAGCTTCGTAACATGATAGTGCGTTGTAACGGAAATCAAATTATAGTTTTAATTGAGACTCTAACTAAAAAAGATGTTCATATCGTCATATCGCATGACTATATGAACATCTTAATTTAAGTTTTTATTTTGCTGGAACGTGCCACAATGCGGCTATTGTGCTTTCTCCAGCATGCACAGCAAGTACCGAACTAATTTCTCCAATACGAACTTCCAATCCAGGAGCCCTTGCTTGAATCATACTTTTAAGCTCTTCAGCTTGTTCTGGAACGTTTCCATGCATTAAATCTATCGATTGTGTGCTATCTTTTTCAAAAGACTCAACAACTTTATCAACGATATAATTCATCGCTTTCTTTTGAGAACGAACTTTATCTAATGCTTTAAGTTCTCCTAGTTCATTTATATGAATAATCGGTTTAACTTGTAGCAAACTTCCTAAGAAAAATTGTACACCACTCATACGACCGCCTTTATACAATTGATTTAGATTTCCGATAAGTATATAGTTTCGAAGATTCTTTACTTCAGTTCTTAGTTGAGCTGCAATTTCTTTTAACGCCAAGCCAGTTTCTTGTAAAACTAAGCCGCGTTCAACGAGCTTCGTAATACCTGTGGAAAGGGCAAGGGAGTCAACTACTTCCATCTGTACTTCTGCGATTTCAGCTCCAGATTTAGAAGATCCCAATGTACCACTTAACTTTTCAGATACATGAATAGCGAGAATAGCTTCATAATCTTCACTTATTTTTTCATATAACTTAGCAAATTCACCAGCAGCTGGTTGAGAAGTTTTCGGAAACTCTTCAGCATTTCGAATGCGATCATACAATTCAGTTGTTGTTAAATCGATTCCATCAGCGTATTGCTCTTGGCCGAAATGAATGTTTAAGGGAACAACAAATACATCTGGATGGTTCTCTAATACTGGACTTACAAATGCGGTACTATCTACTACCCAAGCAATTGGTTTCTTTGACATTTATAAAAACACCCTATCTTTTTATTAGTATGAATATTTTAATTATTATAACATGGAAAGTATTTATGTAACCTAAACTCTTATTTTTAGCTAAATAAAGTTATTAAATAGATACTATTTTTTTCTTTCTTGTAATGCCCGTTGAAAGTCAAAACGATGTCGATACAAGATAAGTGCAATCGCAATATAAAATGGCCAAGCATATATTGTTTCCTGGCTAATGAAGATTGCTATAATATACGTAAGATATCCGAAAAACATGCTTAACGTAGCACTTTTTAATAAAGGAATAAAAACCACAAATCCTAAGATAAATGCACAAAAAAGCAAAGGATTGAAGGCGAGTCCAACACCAATAAAAGTGGCGATGCCTTTTCCACCCTTTCCTCTTAACCAAAAAGGGTATAAATGACCAACAATAACTAATAGACCAGCAAATGCGATGACCCATAGAGGAAACCCGAAGTAATAACCAATTAAAATCACTAGTACACCCTTTAACGCATCCCCAAAAAATGTCATGAAGAAAGCTTTCTTACCAATTACAGCTCCTGCGTTCCGGGCTCCAAGATTACCGCTACGATGTGCGCGTAAATCGATTTTATTTCTTTTCCCTACCCACCATGCTGTCATTAAATTACCAATGAGATAACTTGAAATCCAATAGACAATCATATAAAACCCCCTGATTAGCCTTACTTCTTTCTATTATGAAGGAAACAACTAAAATGGGAAATCAAAATTAACAAAAGAGGTAAGTGTATATGCATTCTATTAAGAAAATGATATTCCTACTTGTACTCCTTCTTACGGGATGCGACCCACCAATCATACCAAATATGAACGAGTCCGAAGCAATTAAAGGAACAATGGATTTGACTAATCAAATGAACGAGGAAGATGTAATCGTTATAAATGGGGAATGGGCTTTTTACTGGCAACAGTTTTTAACGTCTTCTCAAATTAATGAAATCAATCGTATAAAATCACCACAATTTATTCCTGTCCCAAGCGATTGGACGTTACTAACGAATGAGCGTTTTGGATACGCTACCTATTCGTTAACTCTTCAGATTCCAGAAAATCGTATTGGAAACGTTATGGGCATATACATTCCCCATCAATACTCGTCTTACTCACTTTGGGTAGAAGGTGTGAGTGTGGCTACTAATGGTTTTGTAGGAACGACCAAAGAATCAAGTGAACCAGCTTTTAAAAAAGAAGTGGCTTTTTTCACCCCTAAAGATACGGAAATTCAAGTAATCATGCACGTTGCTAATTTTGTGCATCCGATAGGTGGAGTAAACCGACCTATTTATTTTGGAACGGCAGATGCCGTTACTAACTATTACACAGAATTAGTCGCTATAACGTTATTTGTTATCGGTGGAATTTTAATTATGGGAATATACCAACTTGGCATTTATGTATTTAGAAGAAAAGAAAAAGCTTTTCTATTTTTTGGTTTGCTTAGCATTTTAGTAGCAATACGAGCACTTTTTGTGGAACCTTTATTCATTACTGTATTGTTTCCGGATATTCTTTGGATCTGGCAACATCGCTTAGAATTCCTGATTATGTATGTAGGCTATTTACTATACTTATTCTTCCTACGTAACTTATATCCAAATGAAATGAAAAAATGGGTGATTCAAGGTTCTGTTTTACTAAGTGTTCTCTTAATGCTCATTACCTTAGTGACAAATCCAGTAATCTATAAACCTGCTTTTGATTATTTTCTCCTATTAGCAGGAGTCACAATGGTTTACATGCTATACGTTTTAATTTTAGCGGTTAAGCGGAAACGGAGAACGGCCATACTAAATTTAACTGCAAGTATCTTTTTCTTTTTAACTGTTTTAAATGATACCTTCTTATCTCTTGACTGGATTCAAAGCTATCATATTGCTACGTTTGGATTCTTTATATACATTTTTGTGCAGTCACTAAATCTAAGTCGGAATTATGCGCAAAAGTTCCAGGAATCAGAAAATTTAACTAATGAGCTTTTACATTTAAACCAAACCTTAGACGAAAAAATCGAACGAAGAACAGAAGAACTAAGTCAAACGAATGCAAAATTAAAAGAGCTGACTTTAGTAGACGGCTTAACAGGTGTTAACAATCGACGGTTTTTTGATGAAAAAATGATAGAACTAACAAGTGAAACACATGAAAGTGGATACCCTTTAACTTTATTATTAATCGATTTAGATGAATTTAAAAAATATAATGATAGTTATGGCCATGTAATGGGTGACGAATTAATTAAAAAAACGGCGACCATGTTTAAAAAGATAGTTGGGACAGATGGATATGTTGCACGGTATGGTGGAGAAGAGTTCGGCGTAATTCTGCCAAACCGATCGGTAGAAGAGGGAAGAGAAATTGCTGAGAAAATTTGTAGCGAAATGAGAAATGAAGAAGTTGAACATCGTAGTAGTTCAATATTAAACATCGCGACAATCAGCATTGGGGGTACTTCTTCAAGTCATCATGACCATAAACAGCCAACGGATTGGATTGAACAAGCAGATAAAGCGTTATATGTATCTAAGATGAGCGGGAAAAATAAAGTGACGATGATGTAAACTTAGTAAGCATCTTCTACGATGACAAGGCTCGCCAGTCATAAAACTGTGCCCAACAATACCACTGTCTGCCAAAATAACAACCTTCTCGATGCCATGTGCTACAATGGTCCAAAGTTGTTGTTCAGCAGCATTGTAAAGCCATTCTGTAAATCGATCTGATGATTAGACGCTTTCCAATTTCAGCTAAAATCATAAGTAGCTTGTCTAAGTCGTTTTCAGCAGTTTTTCCCATGTATTCAAAGATGACGGGGAGCATTTCTTCAGACTGTCTGCTCTATTTGATCTCGAAAATTCGAGCTAGCTTTATCATTTGTCATAATGGAAAGTCCTTTCCTGCTCAACGCGGTTCTTTTTTTCTTTCAGATTAGTTGGTATGATAATACTAACGTAGGAAAATTCAATGATATAGTGATGTTAGTTGGCTAATGAACAGATTTATTGCCACTTATGAGGATTATGGATGACTGTGTTTAGTTATATGTTAATAGGTCATTAAATTACCGATTAATTTGTTTCAACTTTGTTAGCAAGTCAAATTATTTTAGACCGTCAAACATATGTACAGTGGTGGGTAAAAAATGTGATGAATACGAATACTAAGGAAGTCGGTTGGCTAATTTTCATGTCAGATCAAATTTTCCATCTCATTATTTTAGGTGTGGGTGCACACTTTTGGTTTTAACTCAGCAACAAAAAGGAGAACATACAAACATGAATGAACAATCTTTATCAATACGCGACGCGATTCTGCAAAGACGCTCGATTAAAGTCTTTAACGGACAACCTGTAGAACGCGAAACCCTCCTGACAGTGTTGGAGGATGCGAAATGGGCTCCTAACCATGGTAACCGTGAACCATGGCGTTTAGTTGTAGCATGTGGAAAAGAATTGACTGAATTACATGAGCTTTTACGGGAATTTGGAGTACCAAAATGGAAAGAACTTTCTGAAGAAGACTTGATTAAAAACATGAAAAAATTCACATCGCCTGGTGCATATGCTTTTGTCATCGTACCCGAAGATGTTCGTCAAAAAGAACGTTTAGAGGACTATGCTGCTGCAAGCACATACATTCAAAATGCTCAATTATTAGCATGGGATTTAGGGATTGGATCATGCTGGAAAACGCCAACATTTATCGATGCACCGAAATTCCGCGAGGCAATGGGTGTTAAACCAGGAGAACGTATCATCAGCATGCTCCAGTTTGGCTACTTCGATGTTATGCCTAAAGCGAAACAACGGAAACCTGCTGAAGAATTCATTTCTTTTTTCGGAACAGCTGAATAAATAAGAAAACCCGAATCCTACATGGTCATGTGGATTCGGGTTTCGTTTTATTTCACTAATTCACTTGTGTTGAATTGAGCTATTTCGTAATAGTAATCGCCAATAACACGTAAACCTTGATCGAAATTTTCTAAATGGAAGTGTTCATTGGGTGCATGGAAATTCTCTGATGCTAATCCAAAGCCCATTAACACAACTGGTAATTCTAAAATTTCATCGAAAGCTGCAACGATAGGAATTGAACCGCCTCCTCGAACATATGCGGTTGGAACTTGATAGACTTTTTCATACGATCGGCCTGCTGCTTGAATCGCAGGATGATCAAAAGGAGTAATGAACGGCTTCCCTTTATCAAATTCCGTAACTTCAACAGTTACACCCACTGGTTTGTGTTTTTCGATATGTGCTTTTAGTTTTGCAACGATTTCTTCAGGATCTTGATCAGGTACAAGGCGGCATGTGATTTTTGCACCAGCCTCAGCAGGTAACACGGTTTTTATGCCTTCTCCAGAAAAACCACCGAACACACCATTTACTTCTAAAGTTGGACGAATCCATGTACGTTCTAAATGAGTAAAGCCTTTTTCTCCGAATAATTCTTCCACTTGTAATTCTTTTTTAAGAGCTTCTTCATCATAACCGAGTTCTTTATAAGCAGCGCGTTCTTCATCAGTCGCTTCACGCACATTATCATAAAATCCATCAACTTGAATCGTGCCTTCTTGGTCACGGAATGATGCAAGTAACTCCACTAAAGCGTGGATGGAATTTTGCACGCCCCCACCATACAGTCCAGAATGTAAATCACCTTTAGGACCTTTTACTTCGATTTGAACGCCTGCAAGTCCTCGCAAGCCATAGCATACAGCTGGCTTTCCTGGACCTTGCATACCTGTATCCGATATCACGATAATATCGGCTGCTAGTTTCGTTTTATTTTCTTCTACATATTCAGGGAGATTCGGGCTTCCGATTTCTTCTTCTCCTTCAATACAGAACTTCACGTTCACTGGCAAACTACCGTTTGTCTTGAATAAAGCCTCTATTGCCTTGACATGCATGTAAACTTGACCCTTATCGTCACTGGCACCTCGAGCGTATAATTTGTTGTCTCGAATGGTTGGATCGAATGGCTCTGTTTCCCAAAGATTTAAAGGATCAACTGGTTGTACATCGTAGTGACCATACACCAAAATAGTTGGTTTACCTTGTGCATGAAGCCAGTCAGCATATACAACTGGGTGTCCCTTGGTCTCATCAACTGAAACATTCTCCAACCCTACATCTTGTAAAGCTTTTGATAACCAATCTGCTGCTGTACGCATGTCATCTTTATGTTCCGATAAAGAACTAACACTTGGAATACGAAGGAATTGTTTTAATTCATCTAAGTGTTCTTCACGTTTTGATTCAAAATAGCTATTTAATTCGGTTAAATGACTCATGAAATCCCTCTTTTCTAAATAGTTCGAGAATAGAAGTAGTATATCACATCATTTAAAGAAAAAACGAATTCCCAATTGAGACATGAAAAATCGGAATATGATATAGTTATAGATATTGAAATTGAGCGGATTTTTGACTCAAATAGGAGGAAACACGGTTGGAGTTTATAGGTTTAGCCATTTGTTTAGCGTTGTCGTTTTTCTTTTCCGGTAGTGAAACGGCACTAACAGCAATAAATAGGATGAAGGTCCAGCATCGTGCTGAGCAAGGAGATCGGATGTCGCAAAAACTTCTTGTTTTAATCGCGAAACCGGACCGTATGATTACAACTATACTTATAGGCAATAATATCGTGAACATATTGCTCCCGACTTTACTAACATTAATAGCAGTTGAATATGGTTGGGACATTGCCATTGCCACAACAATATTAACGGTTATCATTATCATTTTTGGTGAAGTATTACCAAAAACAATTGCTGTTACATTCTCGGATCGAATTGCATATACAGTGGCACCATTTATTTCATTTCTTGTTCAGATTTTACGGCCGGTTACATTTTTAATCGCTAAGTTTACAAATTTGTTTATCCGTATAATTTCAAAAGGTGCGGTAAAAGAAGCAACGTTAACAAAAGAAGAACTTCGTTCAATGGTTGATATTGCATCAACTGAAGGGACGTTTGAAGAAGAAGAATCAGAACGCTTAAAAGGAGTTCTGGATTTTCCAAATAAAGATGTTCAAGACGTGTTAGAGACACATCGTATGGAAATTGTGGGAATACCCGCAAATGCTACATATGATGAAGTTCGTGACATCATTTTGGAACATTACTACACAAGATATCCAGTTTATGAAGAAAGCATGGATCACATAGTTGGGATGTTTTATTCAAAAACGTTTATCGAATGGTCAATGGATCCGACAATGAAATTAGACGAGCTAATTGATCGTGATCCCTTATTTGTTGTTCAATCGGTAAGTGTAGAAAAAGTCTTTAAGCAAATGCTAGCTAAGAAAAAACATATGGCCATCGTTCTAGATGAATATGGTGGAACTCTAGGAATCGTAACGCATGAAGATATCATCGAAGAAATGATTGGACAAGAAATCGAAGATGAATCTGATGAAGATGAAGAAATTTTAGTATTCGAAATGACTGAATCTCGTCTAATTTGTCATGGTCGACTTGAAATTGAAGACGTGAATGAAATGTTCAAAGTTGATATTCCAAATGACCACGACACTATCGGCGGATTTGTCCTCCAGCAATTAGGGCATATGCCTGATAATGGAGAACAATTCACTTACGAAAATCTTCTTTTTGAAGTTAACGAGATGGACCGAAATCGAATCATGCAATTAACAATCACCATACAAGATGAAGAAAAGGAAGAACAGGGAGACGAATAGTCCTCCCTGTTTTTTTTGTTTCATACTAACTGGGTTCAGTTGTTACAAATATCATGCTTCGTTCAAGATTTGCAATGTCTAGCTCCAAGTACCAACTCGCACCTAAGCTTGACTCTCAGGCGAAAGCAAGTTTTCTCTTCGTGTTCTCCAGTGCCGGTGTCGAGGTAATACGGTACTTTCAGCTTTTCTAACTTACACCTTTGTAAGAAATTTGAAAGAGATACCGATAGAGAGTAAGGTTCGTCTTTGGCAAAATGAAGATAACAGCAAGGACTGAACGGAGGACAAGAAAATGAATAGTTCACTAGAAATTTTATATAATGAATACAATCGGTACATGTATCATCTTTGTTTGAAATTAACACGTAACCAAACGGAAGCGGAAGATTTAATGCAGGAAGTATGGTTGAAAGTTGTAAGATATGAATCATACGTAAAGGACGTTGATCATGTAAAAGCATGGTTAACTACAATTTGTATGAACACATTTAGAGACCGTTATCGTAAAAATGTTCGTAGAAGCAAGCATGTGATGAACCAACCAGAAACTCTGGATGTACCTGTTTTAGATCTTGTACCATCTGATACATTATCTGCAGAAGAAATGTTAGAAAAAAGTGATTTATCCCAAATGGTGCGAGAAAAAATATTGGAACTCGACTCAATTTACCAAACGACCGTTATGTACTTTTACGTGCATCAGTACTCATTAATCGAAATTGCTGAAATCATGAAAGTGTCAATTGGCACGGTGAAGTCTCGCTTGTTCCGTGCAAAGCAGCGATTAAAAGAGCTGTTGATCGCAGATTCAGCAGCCATTGACTACATCCCAGCTTAATTATTGAATATAACGCATAGCCCTAAGAAGGGGTTATGCTTTTTTGTGTGGGTGAAATGAATGCTCAGTTAGAATTTTGGCGTTCTAGGTAAGAATAATCGAGTTCTCAGTTGGGAAGCAGTCGCTCAGTTCGAATTTTGGTGTTCTAGGTTAGAATTATCAAGGTCTCAGTTAGAAAAAGAGCAATCTCAGTTAGAATATTCGCCATCTCGGTTGTACTTGTTCATGCTAGGAACAAAGAATTTATTTCATAAAAGTAGGTTATCCGTAGTGGATTTGGGTTTGTGAAAACCTATTCTCGGGAATATTCGAAGTAAAGACGAGGGGGAATACCGGATGGCCAAAAAGCCGCATAAAGAATGGAGCAACCGCAAGCGTATTATCATGGGCTCTTTGGGTGTGTTCGCATTAATATATATAGCCGTTATTTTATGGCATACATTTAAACCTCTACCAGAAGGTATCTCCTTTAAAGGGGAATTTCACCGCACTGACAACATTGAAATGATTACAGATTTAACGTTTGCTCAAGATGAAAAAGGAACGGGTATGGTTCATGAACTCCATATATTTGAAGAAGTTTATAAAATGATTGATGAAGCAGAAGATTTCGTCATTGTTGATTTCTTCTTGTTCGACGGTTATTACGATGATAAAGAAGATTTCCCAAAGATTGCTGACACATTATCCTCGAAGTTAGCAGACAAGAAAAAGGAGAATCCAAAAATGAAGATTGTTTTTATTACGGATCCCCTAAATCGAGGCTATGGCTCGTATGAAAATGAATGGTTTATCAAAATGAGAGATGCTGGAGTTGAGATTATCTACACGGATTTAGATCCTTTAAGGGACTCTACACCAATATACTCTGGTATCTATCGTACTTTCTTCCAATGGTTTGATATTGGTGGAAAGGGATGGATTAATAATGCAATGGCAAGTGAAGCTCCGAAAATGACCATTGCATCATATATGACTTTATTAAACGTTAAGGCAAACCATCGAAAAGCTGTCATAACGGATAAGGAGGGTATGGTGACGTCTTCTAATCCACATGATGCAAGTGGATTCCACGGAAATATTGCGTTAAAGGTTAGTGGACCAGTGTTAAATGATATTTTAGAAGCAGAAGAAGCTGTTTCACTCTATTCGGGTGGACCCAAGCTACCACGAGTGGATGTAGAGAAGGCAGAAGGTCAATACGAGGTTCAATACTTAACAGAAAAGAAGATATTAGATGCCTTGCTTGCTGATTTAGCAGACACAAAAAAAGGCGATAAAATCTGGTTAGGAATGTTCTTTATAGCAAAGCGTGATATTGTGAATGCATTAATCGATGCATCCAATCGAGGAGTTGACATTAATGTGATTCTTGACCCTAATGAAAACTCGTTTGGTCAAGAAAAGTCTGGTATACCGAATCGACCAGTCGTGCAAAAGATGGTCGAAGATTCCAAGGGTAAAATAAATGTTCGCTGGTACAATACAGTGATTGGCCAATATCATACGAAAGCAATTTGGATTCAAACGGTCGACCAAACTATTATTTCAAATGGATCAGGTAACTATACAGAACGCACTCTAGATAATTATAATTTGGAGGCAAATTTGCGAGTGATTGCCCCGAACAATAGTGAACTAGCAACTGAAATGGAAGAATACTTTGAGCGTCTTTGGAACAATAAAGATGCGATGTATACAGTAGAATTGGATGAATTCCAAGATGATTTTACTTATTGGCAGCGAGGCATTTATACAATTCAACAATTATTTAAAGTTACCACCTATTAAATAGAGAATACTCTCTGCTCAATGAGTAGAGGGTATTTTAATCTTTATTCGATAGATCGAACTGTGTGTAAATCATGAATACTAAAATGTCGTGTGCGAAATCGAGAATTCACCGAATGAATTTCGTGAATGGCCTCGTCCAATCCTCCTCACCAAATCGGGAAAAGCCCAATAAACTTTCATTCCCAAAAAAAGGATTGCCTCATCAAGAGACAATCCTTTCAACGTTATTCTGTTTGTTCACCCGTTTGGAACCATTCTTCCACGTTCCAAACTTTGGTTACTAAACCTTCATAAAATTCAGGTTCATGGCTAACTAGGACAATTGTGCCTTTGTATTCTTTCATCGCACGCTTTAACTCTTCCTTAGCATGGATGTCTAAATGGTTGGTCGGCTCATCGAATAGTAACCAGTTGCTTTCTTCCATCATTAATTTGCATAGACGGACTTTGGCTTGTTCTCCACCACTAAGGCTGCTCATTGGACGTGATATATGATCGTTTTTCAAACCAGTACGTGCTAATGCTGCACGAACTGCGCTTTGCTCCATGCTCGGATACGTTTTCCAAACTTCTTCAATAGGTGTCTCGTTACCTGCTTTTACTTCTTGCTCAAAGTAAGAGGTAACTAAATAATCTCCACGAATCACGCTGCCACCAAGAGCTGGTACTTTCCCTAAAATGGTTTTCAATAAAGTAGACTTACCAACACCATTCATCCCAACTAGCGCGATTTTTTCACCACGTTCAATTGAAAATGAAAGTGGGGGAAGCAATGGTTTATCATAACCGATAACTAAATGATCTGCTTCCACTACGTAACGACTTGGGCTACGCGTCTCTTTAAAACCGAATTGAGGCTTGGCTGCTGTTTCAGGGCGGTCAATTCGTTCGATGCGATCCAATTGTTTTTGACGTGATTTGGCACGACCAGTCGTCGAATAACGTGCTTTATTTTTGGCAATAAAATCTTCTTGTTTTTTAATGAAGTCTTGTTGCTTTTCGTAAGCGTCGATATGTTGACGTTTATTGATTTCAGCAAGCTCTAAAAACTTCTCGTACGTAGCAGTATATCGTGATAGTTTCGAGAATTCCAATTGGAAAATGACATCTACATTTCCGTTCATAAATTCCGTATCATGTGAAATCAATAGGAATGCATGTGGATAGTTCTTTAAATAATTGGATAACCAATTAATATGCTCTTCATCTAAATAGTTAGTAGGCTCATCTAGTAGCATGACTTTAGGTTTTTCTAAAAGCAATTTTGCTAATAAAACCTTCGTACGTTGACCACCTGAAAGAGCGGAAACTTCACGATCTAAACCGACTGCATCTAAACCAAGACCACGGGCAATTTCTTCTACTTTCATATCTAGGGAATAAAAATCACCAGCATCTAATGCATCTTGAATATCTGCCATCTGTTCAAGTAATTCTTCTAATTCTTCAGGTGTTGCATCGCCCATCTTGCTCGTGATTTCATTCATTTCTTCTTCTTTTTTATAAAGCGGCAAGAACGCATCACGCAATGTATCACGCATTGAGCGGCCTGGTTCCAAACGAGTATGCTGATCCAAGTATCCATAATGAGTACCAGGTAGCCATTCTACTCGACCTGAATCATGAATGATTTCTCCAGTAATAATGCTCATCAGTGTTGATTTACCAACACCGTTAGCACCAACTAATCCTACGTGCTCGCCTTCAACTAGACGAAAAGATACGTCTTTAAAAAGAGTGCGGTCACCAAATGTATGCCCTAAATTATCTACAGTTAATAATGCCATGTTTCCATTCCTCCATTAAAAAGCTCGCGGGCATGTTACAGCGCCGCGAGCTTATTGTTTAGTTCTGCGAGTTGTACTTCCATATCTGCTAATCGTTGCTCGGCTTTTTCAATCATGGCCGGATGTCCAGTAGACTCCAATTTTTCCATATCGCCTTGCAAACGTATATAATCCATTTTAAGTTCTGCGATTTGTGCTTTCATTTCTGATGCTTTCATTTAGGAGGAACTCCCCTTTTTTCTACATTGTATCACAATTTAGGATCTTCTTGTCACCTCTGATGACCCTTCTTGAATGATTTTTTCAATAAATCGCAACATGTTTTGATTGTTGCTACTTAACTTTAATCCTAGCTGCATTTTAACGGCTTTAGCACTTCGATTATGATGCAAGATAAATTCCATTACGGCTTGTTGTAAATGTGACTGTTTTAATTTTCTTCCTAAACCAAGATGAACAAATCCATTATGTTCGCGAGGGAATCCATGCAGCCCTTCTTTTTCATTTTGGGCAATGACGATACATGGTTTTCCAATGACTGCAACGTAGTAAGGCGTATAGCGTGCATCACATATGACCATATCGCAATCGCTTATGCTTTGTAAAAAATCGTCAGTTTCGATAATCCGGGTCTTTTTTCGGCCAAGCGCCATCATCTTTAACTCATCTCGTTTATGGCGATACTTCGAGTGAAGCAAGACGGTAACAGCTAAAGGAATGTGTAGATGCAATAAATGACGGAGCGTTCGGTACGATAGATTGTCTTCATCCTCTTCAGTAAAGGCAACGACAATATGTGGTAAGGGCAATGCTTGCGAAGGGCGTAAACCAAGCTGTGCGTAAGGTTCTAAATCTTCAGGAACAATAAAACCACTGTGACCAATTACATAATTTGAGGGAAGTGCTTCACGTTCTTCACGGTAAAGTGTTTGAATTACTCGTGAAGCTTCTTTTCCACCTTCTCCAAAATCGTCAAAGTGAATGGTAGTGGGAATCAATTTTTTAAAGGTTTTCCCTTCTTCGAGGTCCGTATCGAGTCCGTCTGTAATCAATACATCGGGTTGAGCTTCAGTTAATATGGATTCCAAATCGGAATGCTTGCTGAACAACAATGGCTCGATTCCTTTGAATCGTAAAGATTCGACTACCGAAGTGTGTTTTTGATTCACCAGAAAAAGTATATGATGAGATGCTAAATATTTGGCGAGTTGAATACTTCGAGTTAATGGGTACCCAGAGTGGCCTACATAAAAAAGAATTGTTATTCGTTGGAATTGTTTGTCCATTAAAATCCCACCTTTCATGTACTTCTTAAGGTATGGGAAGTCCGAGTGATGTATGAATAAATATTCAGAAATTGTATCTTCATATGGTAAACTTTAATCACTAGTTTTAACTTGAAAGGGTGAATGTATTGGAAAAAAGATCGGCTATTGTAATAGGAGCTACGGGGCTAACTGGGAACCACTTAGTGAAGTGGTTATGTGAAAGTGAAGCATACATAGCAGTCCATGTCATAGCAAGAAAGCGATTATCATACGAACACCCTAAATTAGATGTACTTATCAAGAATTTTGATGACATTGAAGAGAGTGACATTGAAGTTGCTTATGACTTTTTCTGTTGTTTAGGTACGACCATTAAAACAGCTGGATCTAAGGAAGAGTTTGAAAAAGTTGATTTAACTTATCCCGTCCAATTTGCAAGTATGGCTAAGAATCGAGGAGTCAGTCATTTCTTAGTCATTTCAGCGATGGGTGCGAATCCGAATTCAAACGTTTACTACAATCGAGTAAAAGGTGAAATGGAAAAACAGTTAATTGATTTAAAGTTAAAGAAATTATCGATTTTCAGACCTTCTTTATTAACTGGCGATCGAAAAGAGTTTAGAATAGGAGAACGTGTTGGCGAAAGTATCATGCAAATCGTCAATCCTTTACTCATAGGTTCCCTGAAAAAATACCGATCAATTGCATCTCAACAAGTTGCGTTTGCGATGATGCAAAAGGCTCTAAGCGGGAAAAATAAAGAGGTCTCCATCTATCAATCGGATGAAATCGCATCAGTTAAGACCGCTCTTCCAAAAGAAGAAGCACCCATTCCGAGGGATCAATTATTCAACTGGGAAAAACGTGCGGGTTTATTCGTTGAAGATGAGTCCGCATCAAAACCCGTGGATAAACCAATAATAAAAGAAGAGTGATTCCATGCTCGATTTTATGTTTGTGAAATTCCGGGAATCGTTTCACAGTGGTAGCCTTTCTGTAATTAAAGAACTTCCAACAGGTCTTGTTATACGGTTGTTTGTTAAACGCGTCAACGAATGAACTAGGGCAGATTGGTACAAACCATCTCAGTCAAAAGAATGAACTTACTCGCAATAACGCATAGTACATAGGTCAACGTAGTTCGTTTTGATACAATAGTTGAGAGCAACACGTTTAACAAGGAGGATATAAATGAAAATTTTGCTGATTGATGGAACAATTATTGGTTCGAAGACGGGAGCTATACTCGAACAAGTGAAAGTATATATTGAACAACTAAATGGAGAGCTTGAGCTTGAACTGTTAAAGCTGTCTGATTACGAACACCAATTTGTAGACGGAAGACCTCTTGGTGAATATAATACGGATATGCAACAACTTGTCCGTAAAATTGATGAAGCTGAAGGATACATTTTAGCAACGCCTATTTTCCAAGGTTCGATTCCAGGGGTATTAAAAAATGCCTTTGATATGCTTCACCCACGTGCAATGAGATACAAACCTGTATCCATTGTGGCAAATGGCGGTACGTATCAACATCATTTGGTAATAGAAAATCAACTAAAACCCATTTTAGATTATTTCAGATGCTTAGTTACTCCAAACTATGTGTATACCCATACAAGTCATTTCGGTGAAGGCAATGTCATTGTGGATGAGGATGTACACGATCGATTACGTGAACTCGCTCGCGTCTTTGTGCACTATGCGGTAATGGGTAAAAACATTTCAAAAGAAGCAATTGATCAATAAATTTTTGACCACTTCGATAGGTGTCGGAGTGGTTTTATTTATAAAAAGGATTTGTTAAAAAGTTGATAGCGAGCGAGAGCATAGAATACCCGTCCTTTCCAGCAGACTGACCATCTAGCCTCCTCGCAAGCTGCGGGCTCTAGATAGCCAGTTTTTCTGCGGGAGTGACGCGTATTCTATGCCCATAAAGTCATTAATACATTTAAATGAG